>NZ_JBHVFF010000057.1:0-34521 GCF_042801895.1 Streptomyces sp. NPDC057543
CGACAGGGGCGGTGACCTGCGTGCCGAGGAGCGCGTGGACGGCGGCCGTCGCGGACGCCCTCTCCCCCGTCGCCACCGTGTACGCGAGGAACCGGCGCAGGGCGTCGGCGGCCGGCGGCCGGTCGGGCCGCGCCGCCATCACCCGTTCACGTACCGCCGCATGGTGCAGTTGCGCCGTGAACCGCTCCGCGACAGCGGCGACATCCATGCGGGTCACGAGCACCCCGACCATGGTGGCGTGGACGTCACGATGCTGACCGGGTGCGTCCCATCCGGCCAGCACGGCCGCGAAGGCCGTCGGCGAGGACAGCGCGGACAGCGCGCGCACGGCCGCCTTCCGGCCGCCGACGGACCCGGTGACATCCAGGACGACCCGGCTCAACCGCGCGACGGCCTCGTCGTCCGGCACCGTGTCGAGCATGGCCCGCACACCGGTCATCGCGGCCCGCCCCCGTACCCCGCCGGTCCCGGCGTGTCCGAGCAGGAAGTCCAGGGTCTCGGAATGGGCCGGCACTACGCCGCTGTCGGCGGCGCGCTCCCCCAGCGCGGTGAGGGCAGCCGCGGCAACGGGCTGCGGTGCCCTCCCGGCCAGCAGGCGCAGGCTGCCCGTCTCCCCCAGCAGGGCAGTGGCGTCGGTCCGTTCCAGCAGCGGCACCTCGTCGTCGGCGGCGATACGCGACAGCTGCGCATCGAGTGCGGCACGCTGACGCGGCAGCCAGCGCCCGAGGACGCTCCGCCGCATCCGCGGCGCCCAGCACAACGGCAGTCCGGAGCCCAGGACCGTGTCGAGCAGATCGGTACGGCGACGGGCGATCGTGCGCCAGACGACCGGCACGACGACCGACAGGGGGTTGGCGGCCAGAAGTTCGGCGCAGCGTTGCTCCCGGGTGGCGGGATCGGCCAGCCACAGTTCGGCCGCCCGCCGGGCCTGTCTTCCGCCCGACAGGCCCAGTGGCGCCGCCCGGCCGATCGCCTCGTCCAGGGCGGGAATGTGCGGGAGATGACGTACGAACAGGGTGCCGAACAGCACGAGCCGTCCCGCTGACCACGGGCTGCCGAGCTCCCACACTCCGACGGCCGCTTCCCTGCCGAGCGGCAACGGCCGGACAGTTCCGGAGCCGCGCGGGTCGGCAAGGACCTGGATCAACAGCCCGACGACCGCGGCGGCCCGGTCCAGGTCACCGTGGCGGGCGGCGCTCACCGCCGTGCGCCGCAGCCAGCACTCGGCGGCCACGAGCGAGGCCCGGGTCGAGTCGCGGGACTGCACCGTGGTCATCGCGGCGTCCCGCAGAGCCCCGTACGGTGCCGCGTCCAGCAAGGAATCCGGGACGGCGCCGGCCGCGGCCAGGGTCGCTCGGCGCACCTCCTCCTGGTCGTGCCAGGCCCGTTCGCAGGACGTGAGGACGCGTGCGTACTCCTCCGGATCACCGTGCCGTGCGGCGCATTCCAGCAACGCGGGCCAGGCGGCAGCCCGTTCGAACGGGCGGTGTGCGCAGGCTAGTTCCCGCAGGCGCGGCTCGCCCTCGGGCAGCGGGAGCAGTGCCGCGATGAGGCTGCGCGGGTATGTCCGGCGCCCGGCCCGTCCGTTCAGCCAGCGTGTGGCGATCTCTGCCCGGTCGGCAGGGGCGAGGGAGGCGACGCCGCCGAGTTCGCCCCGCCAGGCGGTGAGCCCGTCTGCCGACCGTGATTCGACCACTCGCCGCCGCCGGGCCGGTGGCAACAGGGTGAGCAGCGGCTCCGGCGCCACGTGCGTCCCGAAGGGCCTCGGCTCCCTCGGGGATTCGACACGCAGGACACCCGTGAGCAGGGCGATGTCCTCCTGCGTGCAGGCCGCGAGGGCGCTCAGCACGCGCCGCGGCAAGGGTTCCGGAGCCAGGGGCAGGCGTTCGGTGCCGGTACGTCGCAGCGAGGCCAGTACGGCGGCGGGGTCGCGCAGCAGCGTGGCCGTCGCTGTGCCGGTGACCAGATGAGGGGCCCGGTCGAGCAGCAGCAGCCCGGCTGCCGGATCGCGGGCGCCGAGGCGGGTCACGAGGTACCGGCTGGCTCCGCGCAGGCCCCTGGGTTCGGACCGGTCGGCGCTCGCCGCGGGCAACCGGTCGGCGAGATGGGCGGCGAGTGCGGCGGGTGCGGTACGGGCGAGGGCGTGCAGAGCCCCGAGCGGCACCTGGACCAGCCTCGGCAGCCACTGCTCGGCCGCCTCGGGTGTACAGGCGGGGAGCAGCCGGGCCGTTTCCTCGTCGCCGTGTCGTTCGTGGACCTGTGGGAGCAGCCGGTCGGCGAGCGCGGTCCGGCGGGACAGCCGGAGGATCCGGTACGTGTGATGGCGTACGCTCCTCAGATCGCCCAACGCCATTTCTTCCAGGGTCTGTTCGTCGACCGGAAGCCTGATCGCGGCGGCCAGGGCGCGCGGTCTGAGCAGCGGATCGCCAAGTGCCCGGGAGACGGCGTCGAGGTCGCGGCGGACGACGGCCAGGAACAGCGCCAGTCGGCGTTCATCGGGGTTCCCTGCGTCCAGGGCCGTGTGCGCGGCGCGGTAGGCGCTGTCGTCCAAGGAGCGGGTGTGTTCGGCGATGGCCCGCATACGGGCCGGGTACGGCAGGTGTTCGAACCTGGTGTACAGAGCGGTTGCTTCTTCTCTGGGGTACGGAGGTGTCGTCATCGCGCTCACCGGAGGGCGGCGCGGCGAGCCTTTCCGATCATCGTCATGGTGGTGATCGTGACACCGAGGATCTTCCGGTGCAACACGTTTTCGCCCACGTAACCTCGCCGGCATGATCACCCCTGACTCCGAGGCTCTCGTACGCGACCACACGGTCTACTCCTGCGTGATGGGCTCACGCGCCTTCGGGCTCGCCACGGACGGCAGCGACACCGACCGGCGCGGTGTCTTCCTCGCGCCGACCCCGCTGTTCTGGCGGTTCGACAAGCCACCGACGCATGTCGACGGCCCGGCGAAGGAGCAGTTCTCCTGGGAGCTGGAACGCTTCTGCGAGCTGGCCCTGCGGGCCAACCCCAATGTGCTGGAGTGCCTGCACTCGCCGCTGGTGGAACACGTCGACACGGTGGGCCGTGAACTCCTTTCCCTGCGCGGGGCGTTCCTGTCCCGACTGGCCCATCAGACCTTCGTCCGGTACGCGTTGGGCCAGCACAGGAAGCTGGAGGCGGACGTACGGCAGTACGGGGCGCCGCGCTGGAAGCACGCCATGCATCTGCTGCGGCTGCTGACCAGCGGCCGGGATCTGCTGCGCACGGGCGAGCTCGTGATCGAGGTGGGGCCGGCCCGGGAGGAGCTGCTGGCGGTGAAGCGCGGCGAGGTGCCGTGGCCGGAGGTCGAACGCCGCATGACCCGCCTGGCCGAGGAAAACGACGAGGCGGCCGGGTGCTCCCCGCTCCCCCCACGGCCGGACCGGGCCCGCGTGGAGGACTTCCTGATCCGCACCCGCCGGTCGTCCGCTCTCTGGCCCGACCAGGGGTGAACGGTCCGCCCACCGGCGGGGGCGGACCGTTCAGCCCTGGTCGGGCGGACGTTCAAGCCCGTCCGGCGATCGAGGACAACGACGCCCACCCCGTCGACCGCGCACGCACCACCAGATCGTGCAGCCCGTCGAACCCTCCGGCCACCTCGGGAAGCCTGGATTCCGCCTGCGCCTCGTCAAGCACCCCGTGCAGCATCCCGACGTCCCGGGACACCACTGCGCCGTCCGCGTCCTCCGCTCCCTTGTGCTCGGCCTCGCCCTTCGCGGCGATGAGCTCGGGCAGATACGCCGGAGCGGCCACCTCCCCGAGGAGCGTCGGCAGATGCGCCCGCACCTCACCGCTGCGCATCAGATGGATACCGGTGAGCAGCGCCCGGAACGTGTACAGCAGCGGCTTCAGTTCGCCCGTCCTCTCGAAGAGCCGCCACTGGGTGTTGGCGAACCCCCGGTAGTGGTGCCCGTGATTGCGGGTGAGCACATCGGGTGCCAGATCCACCAGTTCCGCGTGCAGCTCACTCGTGTGCACAACGAGCGGAGACAGCAGCTGTTCCAGCACGTAGCCGTTCGGTTTCAGCATCAACCGCACGAACTTCCGCAGATCATGGGTGACCAGGTCCATCTCGACCCCGCCCCTGTCCCACATCCGCGAGCGTGTCTCCTCGGGCTTGCGCAGCCCGAGGAGTTCGCCCGCGGGCAGGAGATGGACCCCCCGAAGGTCCACATCCGAGTCCCGGGACGGGAACCCGTACAGATGCGCTCCGGAGACCGTGGCGAACACCAGCGGGTCGCGCTCTTCGGCGAGCACCGGGCCGAAGTCCGTGACCGGCAGCCCGGCCTCTTGCAGGTGCGTTTCCGTACTCATGGATCAAGCGTCCCAGAGCGCCCCCAGCGACAGCAGGTCGCTCCGGTACTCGATCCGTTCCGACCACTCCTTGGGCCAGGCCCCCGCCCCCAGATGCGCCCCGGCGAGCGCGCCGGTCAGGCAGCCGAGGGAGTCCGAGTCGCCCCGGGTGCAGGCGGCCCGGCGCAGGGCCGTGACGGGTTCTTCGGGGAAGAGCAGGAAGCAGTGCAGGGCCGTGGCCAGGGCCTCCTCGGCGATCCAGCCGTCGCCGGTCGTCTCGCAGGGATCGGTCTCCGGGGACGGGTCACGCAGGGCGTCCTGGACGCGGGCCAGCGCGGTGAGGCATTCGTCCCAGCCGCGCCGGATGTACAGCTCCGGCGAGGAGTCGCCCGCGTACCGCCAGAGGTCGCCTAGCCAGCGCGTGAGATAGCGGTTGCTGTTCTCGTACGCGTAACTGCGCAACTGCCCGATCAGCCCCATCGGCTCCGCGCCCTGCGCCAGCAGGTACACCGCGCGGGCCGTCAGGTCGGACGCGGCGAGCGCGGTCGGATGTCCGTGGGTGAGGGCCGCCTGCAACTGGGCGGCGCCGGAGCGCTGTTCGTCGCTCAGCCCCGGCACGAGCCCGACCGGCGCGACCCGCATGTTGGCGCCGCAGCCCTTGGAGCCGGTCTGACTGGCCTCCTGCCAGAGCCGTTCGCTGTCGAGCAGGCGGCAGGCGGTCATGCAGGTGCGGCCGGGGGCACGGTTGTTGTCGGGCGAGTGGTACCAGTCGACGAACTCCTCGCGCACTGGTCGGGCGAGCCGCAGCGGGGTGAGCAGCCCGCGGTCCATGGCGGTGCGGATGCCCCGCCCCAGGGCCAGTGTCATCTGGGTGTCGTCGGTGACGATCGCCGGCTTCGGCAGCCGCATCTGGCGCCACGGCCCGCACTTGGCGAGGATCGAGGGCACGTTGTTGAACTCGGTCGGGAAGCCCAGTGCATCGCCGAGCGCGAGCCCGGTCAGTGCGCCGGTGGCGGCCTGTTTGGTGATGGTCCTGGTCACGATCACGTGGTTCTTCCTTCCGGTCGCAGGAGTGGGGGGTGCAGGGCGGTAGCGGCACCCGCCCGGTAGAGAGCGGCCGGCTTTCCCCGTCCGCCGGTGCGGCGCGGCGATCCCTCCACGGCCTGGACGAAGCCGGGCGTGGTGAGGACCTTGCGCCGGAAGTTGGGTCGGTCCAGCTCGACGCCCCAGACCGTCTCGTAGACCCGCTGGAGTTCTCCCAGGGTGAATTCGGGCGGACAGAAGGCGGTGGCCAGGCAGCTGTATTCGAGCCTGGCGCCGATGCGGTCGTGTGCGTCGGCCAGGATGCGGTCGTGGTCGAAGGCGAGCGGGCCGAGCGTTTCGGCGTCCCACCAACGGGCGTTGGCGGCGTCACCGCCGCCGCGGGGTTCGGGCAGGTCGGGGACGAGTGCGGCGAAGGCGACGGAGACGACCCGCATCCTCGGGTCGCGGTCCGGGTCGCTGTAGGTGCGCAGCTGTTCCAGGTGGAACGCGGACACGGTGCCCTCGGTCAGGCCGGTCTCCTCGGCGAGTTCCCGGCGGGCGGCTTCCTCGGCGGACTCGCGGGGCTGGACGAAGCCGCCGGGCAGTGCCCAGTGGCCCTTGTACGGGTCCTCGCCCCGCTCGACGAGCAGGACGTTCAGCCGGGTGTCGCGGACCGTGAAGACGGCGAGGTCGACGGTGACCGCGAAGGGTTCGAAGGCGTACGGGTCGTAGCCCGCGGGGACGTCGGCGCTCATCGGTGCTCCGGGAGGGGCGCGGCGAAGTTCCAGCCGGCGGCGAGCAGGGGGTCGACGGCGGCGACCGCGGTGGCCAGGCGATCCTCGTGGGTTCCGGTGAGTTCGATGAACCGCCTGCCGGTACGGGTGAGTTCGGCCCGGAAGCGGTCGGTCATCCAGGGCCGCAGCTCCTCGCCGTCACGCAGCCCGTCGTCCTCGAAGGCGACGCCCTCGTGGTCGGTGAGCAGCCACAGGTGGTGGGCGACGCGGTCGGCGGTCTGCTCGACGAACGGGTTGCGGCCGCCGATGTACCGCTCGTGCCAGACGGTGGTGGCGAAGGAGTCGGTGTCGCAGAAGAGCACCGGCGACCCGGTGCGTGCGGCCGCCTCCTCCTTGGCGTTCTGCGCTTCGGCGATCAGCGGGAAGTCCTCGGTGCTGAAGGCGACGTCCTCCCACTGCGCCCCGGGCCACCGGGCGCGCAGTTCGGCCAGCTTCTGTTCGCTGAACTCCCGCCCGTACTCGGCGACGTAGCGGGTCTGCGCCCAGACGCCGCCGCGCCGCCGGTAGTGGTCGGCGAGGGCGCGGGCCATCGTGGTGGTGCCGGTGGATTCCGCGCCGAGGACGACGATCCGGCGGGTGAGCGCGGCCCGTACGGGCGGTTCGAGGAAGTCCCAGCAGCCGACCGGGTCCTTGCGCACGGCGGTTCCGGAGACCGGGAAGACCGTGCGGTCGGGGTCGACGCAGACGGATTCGGCGCCGAACCTGCGCGCCAGTTCGTCCCCGTACGACTCCGAGGTGAAGACGGCGTCCACCGGCTCGGGCACGGCCCCGGTGAACACAGCCATGTGGGCGTCCCAGATGGCCGGGTCGTGGAGATCCATGCGGATGTCGTCGACGGCGCCCACGACCCGTACGTCCGGATGCACCTCCCGCATCCACGCCACCCGGTCGTCGAGCGGTACGGACTCGACGGAGGCGGCGCACACCAGGACGGTCAGCCGCTCGCACCGGTCCTGCGCGGTGCGGACGAGGTGGTGGTGGCCGGCGTGGGGCGGGTAGAACTTGCCGAGGACGAGCCCGTGGGCGAAGCGCTTCACGCCGCTGCCCCGTGGAGACCGACCACTCACAGCGACCCCCCACGCCCCCGGCCCACGCCGACCCCGTACCCGGCTGCCGCCGCCACCTCCACGGGCCGGTGCTGCACGGCGAGATCGCGCCGCCAGTTGCGCAGGCCGATCAGGCACAGCGTGAGGAAGCCGACGTACAGCAGGGACGTCAGATACAGCTCCTTGTACGCGTACAGCGGGATGTACACCACATCGGCGGCGATCCAGAGCCACCACGACTCGACGAGCTTCCTGCACTGTCCGTACGTCGCTGTCAGGGACAGCGCGGTCGTCAGGGCGTCCCAGAAGGGCACGGTCGAGTCGGTGGCGTGGTCCAGCAGGACGGTGAGGGCGACGGTGCCCACCGCCCCTGCCACGAGCAGCCAGGTCCATTCGGTGCGGGTGGTGCGCCGCACCGGCAGGTCCGGTGCGCCTGGTCCACCCCCGTGGGTCCAGTTCCACCAGCCGTACGCGGCAAGGGCGATGAAGACGATCTGGAGGCCGGCGTCGGCGTACAGGCCGGACTGGGTGAACAGGAGGATGAAGAAGAGATTGTTGGCGATGCCGATCGGCCAGTTGGCGAGGTGCTGGCGGGCCACGAGCCAGACGCACAGCGCCCCACTGCCGAAGCCGAGCACCTCGGTCCAGCTGACCGGGGTGCCGAGGACCGTCACCAGGGGTTGCTGCAGGGGATCGAGGACATCCGCGAGACTCACTCCCGCCTCCTTAATAGTCACTCTGACTATAAAGGCGGAACGGGCGCAGCAAAAGACCCGCGGCCGATTCCTGTTCGAAAATCGAAAGCAGGAACCGGCCGCGGGCCGTGGAGCGGACGGAGCCGGGCTACTGAGCCGGGCTACGCAACCGGGTTACAGACCGACCTCGCGCATCAGCATGCCGACCTCGGTGTTGGTGAGGCGGCGCAGCCAGCCGGACTTCTGGTCGCCCAGCGGGATCGGCCCGAAGGAGGTCCGTACGAGCCGCTCGACCGGGAAGCCGGCCTCGGCCAGCATCCGGCGGACGATGTGCTTGCGGCCCTCGTGGAGGGTCACCTCGACCAGGTAGTTCTTGCCGGTGTTCTCGACGACCCGGAAGTGGTCGGCGCGGGCGTACCCGTCCTCCAGCTGGATGCCGTCCTTGAGCCGCTTGCCCAGGTCGCGCGGGAGCGGTCCCTGGATCGCGGCCAGGTAGGTCTTCTTCACCCCGTACTTGGGGTGGGTCAGGCGGTGGGCCAGCTCACCGTGGTTGGTGAGCATGATGATGCCCTCGGTCTCGGTGTCCAGCCGGCCGACGTGGAAGAGCCGCGTCTCACGGTTGGTGACGTAGTCGCCGAGGCACTGACGGCCGTCCGGGTCCTCCATGGAGGAGACGACACCGGCGGGCTTGTTCAGCGCGAAGAAGAGGTACGACTGGGCGGCCACGGTCAGGCCGTCGACCTTGATCTCGTCCTTGTTCACGTCGACGCGCATGCCCTGCTCGACGACGATCTCGCCGTTGACCTCGACGCGGGCCTGCTCGATCAGCTCTTCGCACGCCCGCCGCGAACCCATGCCGGCCCGGGCGAGGACCTTCTGCAGCCGCTCGCCCTCCTGCTCGGCGCCCGGGTGGGTCTTGGGTGTCCTGATCTCGGGCTTGCCCGCGTACCTGTCCCGGTTGCGCTGCTCGATCTTGGCGTCGAGCTCACGCGGACGGGACGGGGCGCCCTGGCGACGCGGTCCGCCGCTCCTGCCGCCGCCGGACTGCGCGGGCTTCGGGCCGCCCTTGGCGCCGCCACGGGCCGCCGCGCCGCGGCCCTTGCGGGGACCTTCGGCGCTCTTCTCCCCGGTGGAGCCCACGTCGTAGCGGCGCTCCTCGGGCCGGGGCCGGCGGGGACGCTGCTCCTGCTTGCCGTCGCGGCCGGCGCCGGCACCCCGGGGATTCCGGTTGCCGCCGCTCTTGCCGCTGCCGCTTCCGCTGTTCCTGCCACTGCTTCGCATCAAAATTCCGTCTTGTCGTCTGCGTGAGTATCCGGGGTGTCCGGTGCGTCCGGATCGAACGACGGCACACCCTCTAGCGTCTCAGCCTCGATCGCGTCCGCCTCGGGGAGGAAGGGCGCGAGCTCCGGGAGCTCATCCAGGCCACGCAGGCCCATCCGCTCCAGAAAGTAGTTCGTCGTCCTGTACAGGATCGCACCTGTTTCGGGTTCCGCGCCCGCTTCCTCGACGAGGCCCCGCTGGAGCAGGGTCCGCATGACCCCGTCGCAGTTCACGCCGCGGACCGCGGACACCCTCGACCGGCTGACCGGCTGGCGGTACGCGACCACGGCGAGAGTCTCCAGGGCCGCCTGTGTGAGACGGGCCTGCCGGCCGTCCAGGACGAAGCCCTCGACGGCCGCCGCGTACTCCGGGCGGGTGTAGAAGCGCCAGCCGCCCGCGACCAGCCGCAGATCGAAACCGCGGCGCTGCACGGCGTATTCGTCGGCCAGCTCGCGCAGCGCGTCGGCGACGGCTCTGCGGGGCCGCTCCAGGACCTTGGCGAGGTGCTCCTCGGTGGCGGGCTCGTCGACGACCATGAGGACGGCCTCCAGGGCGGGCTTGAGATCAAGGTCCGCGACGGGGGAACCGGTGGTGTCCTGCTGACTCATGCCTTCACATCCTCCTCGACGTCCTGCGCCTCGGTCACCTCGGTGTCGAACTCGTCCGTCACGACGGGCCCGGCGCCCTCTCCCCCGGCCCAGCGCACCAGCAGCTCGCCGAGGGCCTCGTCCTGGTCGAGCTCGACGGCCTTCTCCCGGTACAGCTCCAGCAGCGCGAGGAACCGGGCTACGACGGTGAGGGTGTCCTGGGCGTCCCCGGTGAGTACCCGGAAACTGATCTCCCCCGCCTCCCGCAGCCGCGCGACCACGATCTCGGCCTGTTCCCGCACGCTGACCAGCGGTGCGTGGATGTGGTCGACGTACACCTGTGGCTCGGGCCTGGGCTGCATCGCCTTCACGGCCAGCCGGGCGAACCCCTCGGCCCCGATGCTGATGACGACCTCGGGCAACAGCTCGGCGTGGTGCGGCTCCAGCCCCACGGTCCGCGGGAAGCGCTGCCCCTCCGACTCCAGCCGGTCGCTGAAGATGTCTGCGACGCGCTTGTACGCGCGGTACTGGAGCAGCCGGGCGAAGAGCAGGTCCCGCGCTTCGAGCAGCGCCAGATCCGCCTCGTCCTCCACCTCCGCGGTGGGCAGCAGCCGGGCGGCCTTCAGATCGAGCAGGGTCGCGGCGACGACGAGGAACTCGGTGGTCTGATCCAGGTCCCAGTCCGGCCCCATGGCGCGGATGTGCGCCATGAACTCGTCGGTGACCTTGGACAGTGCGACTTCTGTCACATCCAGCTTGTGCCGGGAGATGAGCTGCAGAAGCAGATCGAAAGGCCCCTCGAAGTTCGCCAGCCGTACGGTGAACCGCCCGTCGTCGGCGGGCTCGGGGGTCGAGACCGGGGTTGCCGGGGTTGCCGGTACAGCGGTCTCGGCGGGCGTTACGGGCGCGTCGGGCCCGATGGACGCCACGGATGCGGTGGCCGCTGCCGTATCGGCCACCGCCGGGGCAGCGGATTCACCGTCCCCGCCCCCCACCGGCGCGGCCCGGCCGCCCGGACCGCGACCCAAGGGGCGGCGAGAGGTGCGGGCGGGCTCGTCGGTCGTCGGCATGAGGGTCCAGGGACGGCGGGATACGGGCGGCGGGCGTACGAGAAGGCCGGCGCCGGAAGGATGCGCTCCGGGCAGGCTACCGGCGCCCCACCGGTCAGCGGCCGCGCAGCCGCCGTACGAGGATGCTCGCGTCGCCCCGCGACTCCAGGTCCGCGAGAACCACCGCGACCGCCTCACGGACGATCCGCCCGCGGTCGACCGCGAGCCCGTGCTCCCCGCGCAGCACCAGACGGGCGTGTTCGAGGTCCATCAGTTCCTCGGCCGAGACGTAGACGGTGATCTTCTCGTCGTGCCGCTCCCGGCCGCTGGGCCGTCGGTTCGCCCCGCGCCCGCCTCCGCGCCTGCGCTGCTGCTGGACGGCAGGGGCGGGAACCGCCTCCTGAGCCGACGACTGCGCCGACGACGACGTGGCGGGCCGAGTGGCCGGCCGTTCGGACGGCGAGGATTGCTGGGTCCTGCGTCCCGACTGCGCAGCCACCGCGTCCCGGCCGCCGTCACCGCCGCGGCTGCGTGATTCCCCCGCGTCGGCGTCCGCCGCGGAGTGCTCCTCCCGAGCCTCGGTCTCCGTCGTGCCCGCCCCGGACCCGTCGGCTGCGGGATCGCTCTCGCCGGCCGGGCCGGGCACCCGGGCCTCGCCGTTCGCCTTGCGCCGCCGGTCCGCCGGGGACGAGGCCTGCAGGCCCATCCCCCCGGTGGTACGGAACAGTTCGTCGGCCCCGGGCAGACTCACTCGGCGTGACACCGGGCGAGCACCTCCCTGGCGAGCTGGCGATAGGCGGCGGCACCGACCGAGTTGGAGGCGTACGTGGTGATTGGCTCACCTGCGACCGTGGTCTCCGGGAAGCGTACGGTGCGCCCGATGACCGTGTGGTAGACGTGATCGTCGAAGGCCTCGACGACGCGCGCCAGGACCTCGCGGCTGTGCACCGTACGGGAGTCGTACATCGTGGCGAGGATGCCGTCGAGCTCCAGATCCGGGTTGAGACGCTCCTGGACCTTCTCGATCGTCTCGGTGAGCAGTGCCACGCCTCGCAGCGCGAAGAACTCGCACTCGAGCGGCACTATGACCTTGTGGGCGGCCGTCAGGGCGTTCACGGTGAGCAGGCCCAGCGAGGGCTGGCAGTCGATCACGATGTAGTCGTAGTCGGCCATCAGCGGCTTCAGGGCACGCTGCAGCGTGGACTCCCGCGCCACCTCGCTCACCAGCTGCACCTCGGCAGCCGAGAGGTCGATGTTGCTGGGCAGCAGGTCCATGTTCGGGACCGCGGTCTTCAGCAGGACCTCGTCGGCCGACATGCCCCGCTCCATGAGCAGGTTGTAGACCGTGAGGTCGAGCTCCATCGGGTTGACGCCGAGCCCGACCGACAGGGCTCCCTGCGGGTCGAAGTCGACGAGCAGGACGCGGCGCCCGTACTCCGCGAGCGCGGCACCCAGGTTGATGGTCGACGTGGTCTTGCCCACGCCGCCCTTCTGGTTGCACATCGCGATGATCTTCGCGGGACCGTGGTCGGTCAGCGGCCCCGGGATCGGGAAGTAGGGCAGGGGCCGACCGGTCGGGCCGATCCGCTCGCGGCGCTGGCGGGCAGCGTCGGGCGCGAGGGTGGCCGCGTACTCCGGATCGGGCTCGTACTCGGCGTCGGGGTCGTAGAAGTGCCCCTGGGGCACCTCGTCGAAGTCGGCGAAGTGGGCGGTCTCTCGGCCACTCTCGTTGCCGGCCATGGCGTTCACGTGTAGGCCGTCCATCATCTGGGGGGCTGTCGTCATGAGCTGATTGGTGGCGAAGGTGCGGACAGCGACGGAGCCGACAGCCTCCAGCCCGTTCGGGCTCTGGCCCCGTGCAGGCATCCCTGGTTGAACACCCCCGGGAGTAATTGTCGACTCATTCACAAGTCGTCTTACCTCCTTGGACGTGACCAGGAAACTTATCGATAGGTCAGCGTGGCACCATGCCGACGATTGGCGACTCTATGGCGTGTCACCGCTCCGCAGCAACACAATCCACCGGACCCGGCCCGATGTGTCGGCAATCGAACACCTCCCTGTCAAGGGCACGCAGCCACCCGGGCGCACTTTTAACAAGTGCACGAATCGGTTAAAGGGTTACGTTCGAGACGAGTTGAACGAGGGCCGCGCAGTGGCCCGGACATGCGTCCGGCCGGACCTTGCGCAGCAAGGTCCGGCCGGACGCACGAGGTTGACGGGAAGTGTTGACCCCTCAGCCGAGCAGCGAGCTCAGCTCGACGTGCTCGAGGCCGTGCGCCTCGGCCACCTCGCGGTAAACGACCTGCCCGTCATGGGTGTTGAGACCCTTGGCGAGTGCGGCGTCACGGCGCAGCGCCTCGACCCAGCCCCGGTTGGCGAGCTCCACGATGTACGGCAGCGTGGCGTTGGTGAGCGCGTACGTGGAGGTGTTCGGCACCGCGCCCGGCATGTTCGCGACGCAGTAGAAGACCGAGTTGTGGACCATGAAGGTCGGCTCGGCGTGCGTCGTCGGGTGGGAGTCCTCGAAGCAGCCGCCCTGATCGATCGCAATGTCGACAAGTACACTTCCGGGCTTCATCTTGGCGACGAGCTCGTTGGTGACCAGCTTCGGGGCCTTCGCGCCGGGGATCAGTACGGCGCCGATGACGAGGTCGGCCTCGACGACGGCCTTCTCCAGCTCGAAGGCGTTGGAGACGACGGTCTTGACCTTGGTACCGAAGACCTTGTCGGCCTCGCGCAGCTTGTTGATGTCCTTGTCGAGCAGCGTGACATGGAAGCCGAGACCGACGGCGATCTGCGTGGCGTTCCAGCCGGAGACACCGCCGCCGATGACGACGGCCTCACCGGGGGCCGTGCCCGGGACGCCGCCCGGCAGCACGCCGCGGCCGCCGACCGAGCGCATCAGGTGGTAGGCGCCGACCTGGGGGGCCAGCCGGCCCGCGACCTCGGACATCGGGGCGAGCAGCGGCAGCGCGCGGCTCGCGGTCTCGACCGTCTCGTACGCGATGGCCGTGGTGCCCGACTCCAGCAGCGCGTCCGTGCACTCGCGGGAGGCGGCGAGGTGCAGGTAGGTGAAGAGCGTCTGGTCCTTGCGCAGGCGGTGGTACTCCTCGGCAACCGGCTCCTTGACCTTGAGCAGCAGGTCGGCGGTGGCCCAGACCTCGTCGGCGGTGGGGAGGATCTGCGCCCCGGCGGCGATGTACTCCTCGTCCGTGATGGAGGAGCCGGCACCGGCGTTCTCCTCGACGACGACCTGGTGGCCGTGGCGTACGAGCTCGTTCACACCGGCGGGCGTGATCGCCACGCGGAACTCGTTGTTCTTGACTTCGCGGGGGATGCCGACCTTCACGTCGATCACGGTCCTTGGCTCAGAGGGTTACCCGGGCATAGCTCTACATACCCGGATAGACACAGCGTAAATGGAGACACCGCGAACAAGCGCGGTAGAGCCAGTCTAATGAAGGGTTTCGTGCTGTCTAGCCTTACAAAGCATTAATTTTCACTCACCGCACTGCGGATTTCGTAGGCAGCATCCTTCTCACCCAGCAATCTGTCGGCGAGACCGCGGTGCAGCCCGGCCGCAGCCGGGTCGCCGAGCCGGTCGAACGTGTCGGCCAGCCGCAGCTCCAGCGCCGCCTGCAGCCGCACGTCCCCCGCCTGCCCGGCCCAGTGAACGGCCTCCTGACAGGTGCGCAGCGACTCGCGCGGCCGGCCCGCGTACTCCTGTACCCGGGCCGCCTCGCTCAGCGCCCGCGCCTGGGCCGGCACATCGCCGAGCCTGCGGTACCCGGCCGCGGCGGCCCGCCAGTTCCGCAGCGCCTCGCCGTACCGCCCCGCGTAGGTGTGGACGGCGCCGAGCCGCCCGTACAGCCGCGCCTCGTCGGCCCGCTCGCCCTGGGCGAGCCGGTGAGCCAGCGCCCGGCCGTACCAGTCGGAGGCCCGCTGCAAGTCCCCCAGCTCGGCGTAGGCGCCACCTACGGATTCCATCGCGCGGCCGATGGCGTACGGATCCTTCGCGGCCCGTCCGGCGTCCAGCGCGGCCCGGTAGCGGGTCAGCGCCTCCCGCGTACGGCCGGTCCTGGCGTCGAGGTCCGCGAGGTTGAGCAGCGCGGCGGCCCGCTCGCGCGGCAGGTCGCGCCGCTCGGCGACGGCCAGGACCAGACCGTGCAGTCCGTACAGCTCGGGCGCGGCGGCCTCGGTGCCCTGGTGCACGGCCAGCGCCCGCACCAGCGCGGCCACCAACCGCCTTGCGAGGGTGTCGAGTTCACCGTCCTCGACAGCGATCCGGGCCGAGGCCAGCAGGGCGGGCCGACGGCTCCGCAGCCATGCGGCAGCCGCATCGGGGCCGGGGAAGCGCAGCGAGCGCGGCAGCCCGGCGAGCTTTCGGCGGGCCGCGGAACCCTCGGGTTCGGTGACCGCCCGGCAGGACTGCAGCAGCCGTACGGTCCGCTCCAGCATCCGGGCCCCGGCGAGCTGGATCTCCGCCGGCCGGTCCATGGTCTCCAACAGCGCCCGCAGCAGCGGAGCGAGGCAGCCGGGCACCTCGTACTGCGGCTCATCCGCCCCATCGCTGCGCAGCAGCCCCAGGGCCACGAAGTCGTCGAGGGTCGTCCGGGCGGCGGAGACGGAGCAGCCGGCCAGCGCGGAGGCGGTGTGGGCGTCGGCGAGCCCGGCGGGGGCGAGGGCGAGCAGGCGCAGTATCCGTGCGGCGGCCGGCGGCAGGGAGTCGTGGACCAGCCGGAAGGCACGGGCCAGCGGGCGGGCGCCGGTGGGCTGCTCAGGGTCGTCCGGGAGCTCGCGCAGCTGTTTGGTGACGTCGGCGACGGACGCCATGGGATGTGCGGCGAGCCAGCCGCCGGTCAGCACGAGGGCGGCCGGCAGTCCGCCGCACTCCTCGGCGAGGGCTTCGGCGGTCCGTGGGTCTACGGTGATCCTGACCTGGCCGATGATGCGGGCAAGCAGCCGGACGGCGGAGCCCGCGTCCAGTCCGCCGAGGGTGCAGGGGCGGACGCCCGGGATTCCGGTCAGCGGGCCCTCGGAGGTGGCGACGACCAGGCAGTCGGGGTTGTCCGGCAGCAGCGGGTCGACCTGTTCCGCGTCCACGGCGTCGTCGAGGAGGAGCAGGGCGCTGCGCCCGGCGAGCGCCTCGCGGACCAGCTGGGAGAGTTCGTCCCCGTCGGCGCCGGGCGGGCCCGTGATGCCCAGTTGGTCGAGCAGCTCCCGGGCGGTGCGTTCGGCGGGAACCGGTGCGCCGCCGGGGTCGGTGAGCCGGGCCCGGAGCAGACCGTCGGGGTGTTCGCCGGTGGAGAGCAGCCGGCGGGTGAGCTCGCCGGCGAGTGCGGAGCGTCCGGAGCCGGGGCGTCCGGCGATCAGCAGGACCCGGGCGCGGGCGGCCTTGCGACCGGCCAGGGTGTCCAGTCCGGCCCGCTCGATGTCGGCGCGCAGTGCCTTCAACTCGCGTTCGCGGCCGAAGAATCGGGGTGGTGCGGCGCCGGACGGCTCCTCGGCTCCCGCCGCCTTGGCCGGGCCGCTGGTGTCCACCGCCTGATCCGTCACGGGCCACGCTCCACTTCGCTGCACGCGTCGCCCGCCGGGACTCCGGTCAGGGCATTCCGAGCGTAGTTCAGGCAAGTGGACGAATTCCGTGGAGCGGGGCGCAGAGGTCCCCCGATCGGATCAGCATCTTTTCCGATCGGGGGGTTCGGGTGAACCGTTCAGCGGCAGGCCCGCGGACCGCCGGACGGCGCACGTTCCTCACGAGCCGTCCGGCGGCGCACCGTCAGACCCCGAACGGTCGGGCGGGCCACGGCGCCTCGGCCGGACGCAGCGAATCGATCCCGTCACCGGCGAGCACCGCCGCGAGCGAAAGGACGCCCACGACGAGGCAGCTGTTGTGCAGGTCCCCGGCGAGCACCCCCCGTACCAGCTCCTGGAGCGGCACCCGGGCCAGCTCCATGTCGGACTCCTCCTCGGAGACCAGGTAACGCTCGCAGTCGGCCTCGGAGAGCTGCCGGGCCAGGAAGATCCGTACGGCTTCGTCGCAGCCGCCGGGGGTGGTGTAGACGTCGGTCAGCACCCGCCAGTCCTCGGCCTTGGCGTACGCCTCCTCGTAGAGCTCGCGCTGGGCCGCGTGCAGCGGGTTCTCACCGGGGATGTCGAGCAGTCCGGCCGGGATCTCCCAGAGCTTGTGGCGCACCGGGTGGCGGTACTGCCGCAGCACGAGGACCCGGTTCTCCTCGTCGAGCGCGAGCACGGCGACCGAGCCCGGGTGGACCTGGTAGTCGCGGCGTACGACCGTGCCGTCGGGCATCACCACGTCATCGGTGCGGACGCTGGTCTTGTTGCCGGTGAAGGGCGTCTTGGTCGCGGTGACCTGCCACTCCTCGGGCGTGTCCTGGAAACCCATCTCGTCCTCCCACAAAGAACGGAACCGGGGCACGCGTCCTCGATGGATCCGTACCCCGGTCAACGTTAGTGCCTGTGCACCGCCGGACTACTTGCCCGACGGGGCGCCCTGCTCGGCGCCGGCCCCGGCGCCCGTCTTGCGCGCGACGGCCGCCTTCACCAGGCCCGCGAAGAGCGGGTGCGGGCGGGTCGGGCGGGAGCGGAGCTCCGGGTGCGCCTGGGTGGCGACCAGGTAGGGGTGGATCTCGCGCGGGTACTCGACGTACTCGACGAGCTTGTTGTCCGGGGAGGTGCCGGAGAAGACCAGGCCGGCCTTCTTCTCCAGCTCCGCGCGGTAGGCGTTGTTGACCTCGTAGCGGTGGCGGTGGCGCTCCTCCACGTACGGCTGGCCGTCGTACGCCTCACGGACCAGCGAGCCCTCGGCGAGCTTCGCCGGGTACAGGCCGAGCCGCATGGTGCCGCCCAGGTCGCCCGCGCCCTCGACGTACGCCAGCTGCTCCTCCATCGTCGAGATGACGGGGTGCGAGGTGGCGGCGTCGAACTCGGTGGAGTTGGCGTCGGGGATCTCGGCGAGGTTGCGCGCCGCCTCGATCACGATGCACTGCAGGCCGAGGCAGAGGCCGAGCAGCGGCACCTTGTTCTCACGGGCGTACTGAATGGCACCGATCTTGCCGTTGACACCGCGGTCGCCGAAGCCGCCGGGGACGCAGATCGCGTCGACGTCGGAGAGCTGCTTCGCGGCACCGGCCGGCGTCTTGCAGTCGTCCGAGGCGACCCACTTGACCTTGACGCGGGCCTTGTTCGCGAAGCCTCCGGCCCGGATGGCCTCGGTGACCGAGAGGTAGGCGTCGGGCAGGTCGATGTACTTGCCGACGAGCGCGACGGTGATCTCGTGGTCGGGGTTGTGGACGCGGTCCAGCAGGTCGTCCCACGTGGTCCAGTCGACGTCGCGGAACGGCAGGTCGAGCTTGCGCACGACGTACGCGTCCAGGCCCTCGGTGTGCAGCACCTTGGGGATGTCGTAGATCGACTTGGCGTCCACGCAGGCCACCACCGCGGCCTCGTCGACGTCGCACATCAGCGAGATCTTGCGCTTGATGGCGGTCGGTACGTCACGGTCGGCGCGCAGCACGATGGCGTCGGGCTGGATGCCGATGTTGCGCAGCGCGGCGACGGAGTGCTGGGTCGGCTTGGTCTTGAGCTCGCCGGACGGACCGATGTAGGGCAGCAGCGAGATGTGCACGACGAAGACGTTGTCCCGGCCGACCTCGTGGCGGACCTGGCGGACGGTCTCCAGGAACGGCAGCGACTCGATGTCACCGACCGTGCCGCCGACCTCGGTGATGACGACATCGACGTCGTCGGCCGCCATGCGGCGGATGCGGTGCTTGATCTCGTTGGTGATGTGCGGGATGACCTGCACGGTGTCACCGAGGTACTCGCCGCGCCGCTCCTTGGCGATCACCTGCGAGTAGACCTGGCCGGTCGTGACGTTGGCGGAGCCGTCGAGGTCGACGTCGAGGAAACGCTCGTAGTGGCCGATGTCCAGGTCGGTCTCGGCGCCGTCGTTGGTGACGAACACCTCACCGTGCTGGAAGGGGTTCATCGTGCCCGGGTCGACGTTCAGATACGGGTCGAGCTTCTGCATGGTGACCCGGAGGCCGCGCGCCTTGAGCAGGGCGCCGAGGCTGGAGGCAGTCAGACCCTTGCCGAGGGAAGAGGCGACACCCCCGGTGACGAAGATGTGCTTGGTCGTCGTGGATGTGGGCTGCATAGCCAAAGGGGGCTCCCGTGGTCGCGATCGTGAGGTGCGTACCGGCGTTGCCGTCCGGAGAGTTCCGGAGGTGCCGTCGCTGCGGTTCGGGGGCCTCGTCTGCTGTTGCGGACGACCACCGGTCCACGGGCTACCAGGGTATCAGCGACAAAGGGGGCCTGCTTCCGGCCACACCCCGCACAGACACCCCACGTGATCACCGCAGGCCCCTCACACCACACCCGTTCGGCTCAGGCACATCGATGAGCGTTTCTGAGACAGTCGCGCAGATCATTCCGGTGCGTCGTATCCTGCTCGGACACTCGCTCCGGGCGAGGTACCGAGCTCGCAGGTTCCCCCACAACAACCCCTTGCGACGACCTCTTGACCCGCAGTAATGCCCTACGGGGCGACATGGCCGTTCGACTGGAGATGCACGTGGCCGGGCGCATCGAGGATTACGCACTCATCGGAGACATGCAGACCGCCGCCCTGGTCTGCCGGGACGGCACAGTGGACTGGCTGTGCCTTCCCCGCTTCGATTCGCATGCCATTTTCGCCGGACTTCTGGGTACCGAGGAGCACGGCTTCTGGCGCCTGGGACCGGCGCGGGAGGACGGGGCGGAGCCGCCGTCCGCGGACCGCCGCCGCTACCGCGGGGACTCCCTCGTCCTGGAATCGGAGTGGGACACACCGCACGGAACGGTCAGAGTGACCGATTTCATGCCCCCGCGTGATGGTGCCCCGCAGGTCATCCGCATCGTGGAGGGGATCAGCGGCCGGGTACCGATGCGCTCCGAGCTGCGGATGCGGTTCAGCTACGGGCGGGTGACGCCGTGGGTGCACAAGGTCGACGGCCGTACGGTCGCCGTCGCCGGCCCGGACTCCGTCTGGCTGGACACCCCAGCCGACACCTACGGCGAGAACCTGACGACGTACTCCGATTTCACGGTCGCGCCGGGCGACCGGATCGCGTTCACGATCAGCTGGCAGCCCTCGCACCACGAGCCGCCGGGCCTGCCGGACCCGGAGGGCTCGCTGGACGCGACCGCGGACTTCTGGCGTGAATGGGTCGAGCAGTGCACGTACCACGGGCCCTACCGCGAGGCCGTGGTCCGCTCGCTGATCACCCTCAAGGCCCTGACGTACGCGCCGACCGGTGGCATCGTCGCCGCGCCGACCACCTCCCTGCCCGAGGACATCGGCGGCTCCCGGAACTGGGACTACCGCTACACCTGGCTGCGCGACGCCGCGATCACCCTCTCCTCCCTGCTGCGCACCGGCTACCGCGAGGAGGCCCGCGCCTGGCGCGAGTGGCTGCTGCGGGCGGTCGCCGGCGACCCGGAGAACCTGCAGATCATGTACGGCATCGCGGGCGAGCGCGAGCTGGGCGAGGCCGAGCTGGACTGGCTGCCCGGTTACGAGAACTCCGGCCCGGTCCGGGTCGGCAACGGCGCCGCGGGCCAGCTCCAGCTGGATGTGTACGGCGAGGTCACCGAGGCACTGCACCTCGCCCATATGACCGGCCTGACCCGCAACGACTACGCGACGGGCCTCCAGCTCAAGCTGATCGAGTACCTGGAGAAGCACTGGGACGAGCCGGACGAGGGCATCTGGGAGGTGCGCGGCCCACGCCGGCACTTCGTCCACTCGAAGGTGATGGCCTGGGTCGCCGTCGACCGCACCATCAAGCTGATCGAGTCCGGGGACGCGGAGGGGCCGCTGGAGCGGCTGCGCGAGCTGCGCGACGACATCCACCGCGATGTCTGCGACCGGGGCTACGACAAGGAACGCAACACCTTCACCCAGTCCTACGGATCGCAGGAGCTGGACGCCTCCCTCCTGCTGATCCCCCAGATGGGATTCCTCCCGCCGGACGACAAGCGCGTGATCGGCACGATCGAGGCGATCCAGCGCGAACTGTCCACGGAGGACGGCTTCGTGCTTCGCTACCCCACCAAGGGCGAGGACGCGGGCGTCGACGGACTGGAGGGCGACGAGGGCGCGTTCCTGGCCTGCTCGTTCTGGCTGGCCGACGACCTGGCGATGATCGGCCGGGTCGACGAGGCACGCCAGCTCTTCGAGCGGCTGCTGTCCCTGCGCAATGATCTGGGCCTGCTCGCGGAGGAGTGGGATCCCCGACTGCAGCGCCAGGTGGGGAACTTCCCCCAGGCGTTCAGCCATGTGCCGCTGATCGACACGGCACTGCGCCTGACGGCGAGCGGGGCGTACGTCGGCTGACAGCCGGGTGGGAATCCTGATCCCGTGTCCTCTTCGCAGCGGCGATGTCCACCGCATGGCCAAGAGGACACGGGATGGGATTGACGGCGGCCGGCGGCTGACCCGCGTCGCTGCGCCTTTCACGGCCCGACCCCTTGTGGCGTACGCCACAATCGACAGGGGTTCGTTCAATTCGCCTGTCCGCGCGACGAGTTGTCAGGAAGAAAGGCCTCACGGTCCGGTCCGTGACCACCCGGTGATGTCTCCGGAGCGCGAGCACGGGTAGCGTCCGACCCCATGGACAATCAGGGCGGAATCACCGTGCAGCGGGCCCTTGAGCTGCCGGGACTGCGCAGCGGGCTGCCGGAGGTGGTGGCCGGCACGGACCGGCTGAACCGTACGGTGCGCTGGGTGCACGCGGGCGAGGTCCCGAACATCGCTTCACTGCTCAAGGGGGGCGAGCTGCTGCTCACCACCGGCCTGGGGCTCGGCACGCGCCCCGCCGAGCAGCGTGCCTTCGTCCGCAGGCTCGCCGACCGCCAGATCGCCGCCCTGGTGGTGGAGCTCGGACCGCGGTTCGGCAGGCTGCCCGCGTCGATCGTGGACGCCGCCCGCGCGGCCGGTCTGCCGCTGGTCCAGCTGCACCGGGAGGTGCCGTTCGTGACGGTGACCGAGGAGATCCACACCGAGATCGTCAACGGTCACTACGCGCTGCTGCGACAGGCCGAGGACGTGCACCGGCGGTGCACGGAGGCGCTGCTCGGCGGTGGCGGCGTGCCCCAGGTGCTGGGGATCCTCGCGGACTTCGCGGCCAATCCGGTCTTCCTGGAGACGGCGGACGGCCAGTTGCTGTACGCGGCGGGCCCCACGTCCGGCCCGGTCGGCGCCGATCCGCTCCAGGTGTGGGACGGGATGCGCGGCGGCCGGGCGGCCCGTGAGTCGCCACCCGCCGGCTCGGTCCTGGTGGATGTGCCGGGCGGCGGTCCCGGGACGGGTTCCGTACGGGCCAGGCTGGTGCTGCTGGCCGTGTCCGGGCCGCTGGTGCCGGTGCACCGGATGGCGGCGGAGCGGGCGGCCGGGATTCTCGCCGTCGTACTGATGCAGGCCCGCCAGGAGGAGGAGCTCGCGGCGCGCGGCCGGGGCGACTTCCTGACGGATCTCGCGGAGGGCCGGATCACGCCGGAGGACGCGCCGGCGCAGGCCCGCGTGCTGGGCTTCAAACCGGGTGACATGCCGCTGCTCCCGGTGGTGATGCGGCTGGCTCCCGAGCTGTCCGTGTCGGGAAACTGGGCACTGCTGGCACGGGCGGTGCTGGAGGAGCTCTCATCGGTGGGTGTGCCGGTGCTGCTCGGCGTGCGGCCCGTGGAGGGACGGGTTCCGGTGCTGCTGGGGCTGCGGTCGGAGACGGAGCGCACGGCGGTCGCGGACCGGGTCGCGGCGGCGCTGCGCGCCGGTGTGGAGCGGGCCGGTCTCGAGCGCGCCGGATCGCATCCGCCGGTCGTGGTGGTGGGCGTGGCGGGCGGCTGGGCGGCGGCCGGAGCGGGGCTGCGGCACGCGGCGGAGACGGCGACGGCCGCGCACGGTCTCAGCGACCGGCCCTGGTACGACGCCCGGCGCCTGGACATCGATCTGCTGCTGTGGCGGCTGCGGGACCATCCGGATCTGGCGGCGTTCGTGGACCGGGCGATCGGTCCGCTGCGCGATCACGACCGCGCCTCGCGCCCTCCGCTGCTACCGACGTTGGAGACGTATCTCGCCCACGCGGGCCGCAAGGCGGAGACGGCACGCGAACTGCACCTGAACCGCCAGACGTTGTACAACCGACTGGCCCGCATCGGCGAGCTCCTCGGCACCGATCTGGACGACCCCCAGGCCGTCCTGGCCCTGAGCCTGGCCCTGCGCGCCCGCCGCCACACCTCGTAGCACCGGAGCGGTCCGACGAGCAGCCCGTTCACCGTGGCCGGGCTGCCGCCAGCGGCTGTGTCAACTCGTCGTAGACGCTGAGCACCTGCGCGATCGTGTCGTCCTCCGTCGGCCAACTCGCGGCCTGCGCATGCCCTGCGGCCACCAGCTCCGCACGCCGCTCCGGATCGCCGAGCAGCCGGGCCACCGCCCGCCCGAGCGCCTCGGCGTTCCCGAACGGTACGAGCTCCGCGGCGTCCCCCACGAGTTCGGGCACACCTCCGACCGCGGTGGCGACCAGCGGAACGCCGAGCCGCAGCGCCTCCTGGGCCAGCACCGAGCGCGCCTCCCACCTGCTGGACAGCACGGCCAGATCGGCGACGGCGAGGAGTGCCGCGATGTCGTCGCGGCTGCCGACGATCCGTACGGCCAGGTCCTCGTTCCGGATCCGGCGCTGCAGAGCGGCCCGCTCGTGCCCCTCCCCCACGATGATCAGCAGCGGTACGGGGTCGATTTCGCGCCATACTCGTGCCGCGTCGAGCAGCATGTCGTACCCGTGGTGCGGTACGAGGCTCCCGTACGACATGATCAACGGCCGTTCCACCGCGCCGAGTTCGGCCCGCGTCTTGTCTTCGTTGACGAGGGCGACGGGGGTCTGCACCGGGGCGGAGACCGGCGAGAGCCGGGCATCGCGCGCGCCTCGGAGCCGCGCTCGGTCGACCAGGTCCGACGTCGTACCGAGCACAACCGCCGCCGTACGGGCGGCCCTTCGCTCCATCAGGTGGAGCAGTCGGCTGCGGGCGCCTTCGGCGTGCGCGCGGGCGTGCCAGGTGACGACCAGCGGGACACGCCGGCCGCCGAGCGCGAGAGCGGCGCGCACGGCGGCGTGCAGACCGTGTGCGTGGACCACGTCCGCCGTCAGGCAGGCGGCACGCAGCGCGGCGACGGCCGCGGGATCGCTGCGCCGCGGTACGGGGGTGAACCGGGCGCCCGTACCGGAGAAGTCGTAGGCGTGGTCCAGTTCGGCCGGGGCGCAGACGGTGACGTGCACGCCTCTCGCGACCAGCCCCGCGGCCAGCGAGCCGACGTGGGCGCTGCTGCCCGCGCTGCCTCCGCCCAGGACTTGGACCGTACGCAGCTGTGACACGTTGAATGGCTCCCGGGGGTCCCTGTGCGGGTGATGGCACCGCCAAGGATGCCAGTCCGTACGCACGTTCCGGCACAGTCGAGCCACTGTCGCGGTGCATACAACAGCAACCCGTCATGGCGTACCACTCGCACGGGTGACGAAGCGGCGCGATGTTGCCGTGACCGTGCTCCCGGGTCTCCGCGTCAGCGATCCGCCGTCAACTGGACGAGCCGGCTGACCCGGTCCCCGTACACCGTCGCCGCGACGAGCCCCGCCGCGTGGGCGACGAGCCCGGCCCGGCCACGGCCCGCGACGATGGCGACCCCGATCGCGGCGCCCAGGGCGTGGGCCCCGGTGTCCCCGATCATGGTGCGCTCCCCCAGGTCGTCGGCGACGAGGGCCGCCACGGCCCCCATCGGCGCGGCGGCGAGCGGGCCGCCCAACAGGCCCGGGGCCCCGAGGGCGAGCACGGTGGCGGCGGCCGCCGCGGGCCGTACGTCCGTCAGGTTGACGAGGTGCGCGGTCGCGGCGATCACGACCCCGGCGAGGATCCGTTCGACGGGCCGGTCCTTGAGCAGCGCACCGGCGGCGAGCCCGGCGGCCCCGATCCCGAACAGCTTCACCGCGCCGCTGGTCACCTCACCGCCCCGCAGAGCCCCCAGGTGGGCGCGGAACCCGCGGCGCGGATCGTCCGCACCGGCGAGGTCGTCGTACGCCCCGCAACCGCCTGCCGCGAGTACGGCGAGCGCGGCGGCGTACCTGGTGCGGGCCGGGAGGGGCAGGACGGCGGTTCCGGCTGCGGCGCCGAGGGCGACGGCCGGTCCCGCGTACAGATCGACGGTGCGGCCCGCGTAGTTGGTGCGCTGCCAGCCCCTGCGCGGCCGGGCCCGCAACGCCCGGTACACACCTCCCGCGACGACGGCCGCGACGGCACCGGAAACGGCGGCCCTGCTGAATGCTGCTCCCATGCAGGCCAGGCTACGCACCGGTCCGCAGGCTCCGCCCGGCGGCCGCCCCGTACGGAGACCGCCGGGCGGACCCGGCAACTCGGCACGGACGCGCGCCGGGTGGGCTCAACGCACAAGCCACCCGGCGGCCGGACACGAACCCGCGCCGACCGGCCGCGCAGCCCGCTCGCTACCGTGCGCCGAAACCGCAACCGTGCGCCCGCCCTGCTACCCGTCCGCCCGCGCCGCGGCCAGCAGTTCCTCCGCATGGGCCCGTGCCGTCTGCGAGTCCTCCTGGCCCGCGAGCATCCGGGACAGCTCCCGTACCCGGTCCTCGCCCTCCAGGACCGTGACCCCGCTGCTGGTCACCGACCCGTCGACCGTCTTCTCGACCAGCAGCTGACGGTCGGCGAAGGCCGCCACCTGCGGCAGATGCGTCACGACGACGACCTGCGCGGACCTGGCGAGCTTCGCGAGCCGCCGCCCGACCTCGACGGCGGCCTTGCCGCCGACCCCCGCGTCGACCTCGTCGAAGAGGTACGTGGGTACGGGATCGGAGCCGGCGAAGACCACCTCGACGGCGAGCATCACCCGGGACAGTTCACCGCCCGACGCGCCCTTGGCGATCGGCCGCGGCTGGGCGCCGGGGTGCGGGGCCAGCAGGAGCTCGACCTCGTCGGCGCCGGACGGCCCGTAAGCCACGCTCCGCCCGTCGATCTCGATGCCGGACGCCTCGTCGGCCGCCTCGGTCTGCCGGATGTCGAAGGAGACCCGGGCGTGCGGCATGGCCAGGGAGGCCAGTTCCGCGGTCACCGCGTCGGCGAAGCGCTCCGCCGCCCCCGTACGCGCATCGGTCAGTGCCTGTCCGAGGCCGGAGAGTTCGGCGCGCAGCGCGTCCCGCTCCGCCGTCAGCTCGCCGATGCGGTCGTCGTCGCCCTCCAGTTCGGTGAGCCGGGCGGCCCCTTCCTCGGCCCAGGCGAGCACGGCGGTGATGTCCTCGCCGTACTTGCGGGTGAGGCCGGTGAGCGCGGCGCGCCGCTCCTCCACCGCGGCGAGCCGCAGGGGATCGGCGTCCAGCTGGTCGGCGTACCCGGCCAGTTCGCCCGCCACGTCGGCGAGCAGGATCGAGATCTCGCCGATCCGGTCGGCGAGCGCGGCCAGCGCCGGATCGTGGGCCCGTACGGCGTCCAGGGAACGTCCGGCGGCCGCGACCACGGTCGTCGCGTCGACGCCCTCCGGGTCCTCCGGATTGCCCGCGAGCGCGGTGTGCGCGAGGGACGCGGCGGAGGCGAGCGCTTCGGCGTGGCCGAGCCGCTCGGCCTCGGCGGCCAGGTCGCCGTCCTCGCCCGCCCGTGGTTCGACCGCGGCGATCTCGCCCAGCCCGAAGCGCAGCAGATCCGCCTCCTGGGCGCGTTCGCGGGCGCGCGTGGTCAGCTCGTCGAGCTCCGTGACGACGGCCCGCAGCCTGCGGTACGCCGCCGCGTACTCGGCGTGCGGCACGGCGACACCGTCGCCCGCGTACCGGTCGAGTGCCTGCCGCTGCCGCGCGGGCTTGAGCAGCCCCTGCTGGTCGGTCTGGCCGTGCACGGCGACGAGTTCGTCGGCGAGCTCGGCGAGCACCCCCACCGGCACGGATCTGCCGCCGAGATGCGCCCGGGAGCGCCCCTCCGCGGAAACGGTCCGGCTGATCAGCAGCGCGCCGTCGTCGAACTCGGCCCCGGCCTCCTCGGCCCGCAGGGCCACGGTGTCGCCGTCGGACACCGTGATCCGCCCCTCGACGACCGCGGCCTTGGCCCCGATCCGTACCAGGGCGGGATCGGCACGCCCACCGAGCAGCAGCCCCAAGCTGGTGACGACCATGGTCTTGCCCGCGCCGGTCTCACCCGTCACCGCGGTGAAACCGGGCGACAGCTCGACCACCGCGTCGTCGATGACTCCGAGCGACCGTATCCTCATCTCCTCCAACACGGACACGACCTTACGAGGTCCGGGCCCCGGTGTGCGACGGACCCCGCCCTCCGGGGTTCACTCTCCCGTGTGCACCTTCGGTACGTGCGCCGCCGCCGGGACGATGTCCGCCGGTCAGTGCGGCGCGCCCCGCCACCCCGAGACGGGCAGTGCGAACTTCGCGACCAGCCGGTCCGTGAACGAGGCGTGGTGCAGCCTTGCCAGCCGTACGGGCACCGCGCCGCGCCGCACCTCGACCCGCGCGCCCGCGGGCAGCTCCACGGTCCTGCGGCCGTCGCACCACAGCACCCCGTGCGGGGTGTGCTGCTGGACCTCGACGGCGAGCACCGAGGTCGGCGAGGTCACCAGCGGCTTGGCGAACAGCGCGTGGGCGCTGATCGGTACCATCAGCAGCGCCTCGACCTCGGGCCAGACGACGGGACCGCCCGCCGAGAAGGCGTAGGCGGTCGATCCGGTCGGGGTCGCGCAGACGATCCCGTCGCAGCCGAACCCGGTCACCGGGCGGCCGTCGATCTCCAGGACGACCTCCAGCATCCGCTCGGGCGACACCTTCTGAACAGCCGCTTCGTTGAGCGCCCAGTCGGTGTGGACGATGTCGCCGTTGCTGCGCACGACGACGTCGAGCGTCATGCGTTCCTCGACCTGGTACGCCCGGGTGACGACCCGGTCGACGACCTTGTCCAGGTCGTCGCGCTCGGCCTCGGCGAGGAAGCCGACCCGGCCGAGGTTGACGCCGAGCATCGGCACCCCGGAGGCCCGGGAGAGCTCGGCGCCGCGCAGCAGCGTCCCGTCCCCGCCGAGCACGACCAGCAGCTCACAGCCGTCCACGGCCGCCGGCGTGGTGTCCGTGGCCGTCTCGACGGCCGACGGCAGTGGCAGATCCGCCGCCTCGGTGGCCAGCACGCGGACGCCGAGGCCGCTGCGGAGCAGTCCCTGCACGACCAGCTCGGCGCTGCGGATCGCGGCCGGGCGGCCGGTGTGTGCCAAAAGAAAGACAGTTCGTGCCGCATTCGTCGTCAACGAGGCCCCTCCGCCACTGCACGGTCGACATCCGCGGGATCCAGCTCAGGTGCTCCGGCCCGCAGCCACAGAAAGTACTCGACATTTCCCGAGGGGCCAGGCAACGGGCTCGCTGTCACCCCCCGCACTCCGAGGCCCAGCGCCCAGGCCCGGCGCGCCACCTCCCGTACCGCTTCGGCCCGCAGTTCGGGGCTGCGTACCACCCCGCCGCTGCCGAGCCGCTCCTTGCCGACCTCGAACTGCGGCTTGACCATGAGGACCAGATCCGCGTCCGGGGCGGCGCAGCGCGCCAGGGCGGGCAGGACCAGCCCCAGCGGAATGAACGACAGATCGCCGACGACCAGGTCCACCGCCGCTCCGTCGATCGCCTCCAGCGTCAATTCACGTACGTTGGTGCGGTCCTTGACGGTGACGCGTTCATCGGACTGCAGTGACCAGGCGAGCTGCCCGTAGCCCACGTCGACCGCGACGACATGGCCGACTCCGGCGCGCAGCAGTACGTCGGTGAAGCCGCCGGTCGACGCCCCGGCGTCCAGCGCCCGCCGCCCCTCGACCTTCAGCCCGAGGGGCACGAAGGCGGCGAGGGCGCCGGCGAGCTTGTGCCCGCCGCGCGAGACGTACTCTGGGTCGCTGTCGTCCTTGATGACGACCACCGCGGCGCTGGTCTCGACCTGGGTGGCGGGTTTGGTCGCGGTGTTGCCTCCGACGGTCACCCGCCCTGCGGCGATCAGCTGGCTCGCATGCTCGCGCGAGCGGGCGAGCTTACGGCGTACCAGCTCGGCGTCGAGGCGGCGACGTGCCACTCCTGCCACGTTCGGTTCAGCTCCTGTTGTCGTACGAGGGCATCGGTGCGGGTACCGGTGCGGGTGCGGGCCTGGCGTCCAGCGCGGTCAGCGCATCGCGCAGCCCACGGTGTACATCCTCGTACACCTCGATGTGTCCGTCCGCCGGTAGGTGGTCCGCATCGGCGAGACGCTCCAGCCGCGCGTCGACGTCGGCGTCGCCGGTGGGGGTGCGTCCGATGCCGAGGGGCGCGGGTGCGGCAGGCTCGGGAGAGGGCACGGCGGCCGGGGCCGGGGGCACGCCCGCGCCGTCGGGGGTTCCCGTGGACGGGTCCTGCGCCACCCCCACGGGGGTCGCTCCGGGCGCTGTTCGGGCCGCCGTCCCGGGCCCCGGCATCGAGTCGCTCATGCGGGAAACGCTACAGCGAAGGGCTGCGGTACCGTCGATCACAATGGCGACCATGGCGGAGTGCCGCAGCGCACTCGACAAACTTTCCGACAACCTCGCGGGGGCCGACGGCGACGTGCGCAGCGCGGCCGCCCTCGACCGCTCCCTGAGCTGCCACATCAAGGATCTCGACGTCACCTTCACCGGCCGGCTGGCCCACGGCCGGATCCAGGTCCTGGAGACGGTCGAGGGCCCGCCCCGGGAGAAGGCGGAGATCCGGCTCTCGATGACCGGCGACGACCTGGTGACGATGGTGAACGGCGAGCTGAACTTCGCCAAGGCGTGGGGGTCGGGCCGGGTCCGGCTGGAGGCCGGCTTCCGCGATCTGCTGAGACTCAGGTCGCTGCTGTAGCCGCGGGACGGGCCGTTTCCCCGGGAGCGGCCCGGCAGTCAGCCCGGTCAGCTCCTGGCCGGCGCCGACGCCCCGGCGGACGCCCTGCCCTGCACTCCCACCCCGCCGCTCCGCGGCTTGCGCGCGGCCGGCACCACCAACGGCGTCCCCGTCTCCGGATCCTCGATGACCTGGCAGCGCAGGCCGAAGACCCGCTCCACCAACTCCGCGGTGACGACCTCGCCCGGCGCCCCCTCGGCGATGACCTCGCCCTCCCGCATCGCGATGAGGTGCGTGGCGTACCGCGCGGCGTGATTCAGATCGTGCAGGACGGCCACCAGGGTGCGCCCCTGCGTCTCGTGCAGCTCCGCACAGAGGTCGAGGACGTCGATCTGGTGCTGGATGTCGAGGTACGTCGTCGGCTCGTCGAGCAGCAGCAGCGGTGTCTGCTGGGCGAGCGCCATGGCGATCCAGACCCGCTGCCGCTGTCCACCGGACAATTCGTCGACATAGCGATCGGCAAGCGCGCCGACTCCGGTCGCCGTCATCGATTCCTCGACAATGCGCTCGTCGTCCGGCGACCACTGGCGCAGCAGCCCCTGGTGCGGGTACCGGCCGCGCCCGACCAGGTCGGCCACCGTGATGCCGTCCGGTGCGATGGAGGACTGCGGCAGCAGCCCCAGCATCTTGGCGACCTTCTTCGCCGGCATCCCATGGATCGTCCGCCCGTCCAGGAGCACCCGCCCGCCGGTCGGCTTCAGCATCCGCGAGAGCGCGCGCAACAGGGTCGACTTGCCACAGGCGTTGGGGCCGACGATCACCGTGAACGAATTGTCGGGTATCTCGACCGAGAGATTCTCCGCGATGACCCGCTGGTCGTAGCCGAGGGTCACCGAGTCCGCGGTGAGGCGCTGCATGGTCGTACTCCCGGAGTCGGAGGTGATCGGGTGCGAGGGCCATCCGGACGGCGGCACACCACACAGGGCTTACTTAGGTTAGCCTACCCTCTCCGTGCGCTCGCCTTTGTGCTCGCCTTTGTGCCCGCTTCACCGGGAGCCGTGCGCCCTACAGCCCCAGCCTGGCGATCGCCTTCGCGCTGTCCAGCCCGCACGAGCCGTCCCCGGCGTAGGACCACGCCGCCCCGCAGAGCGCCCGCAGCCCGTCGAGCACGCTCCCTTCCCCCTCCAGCACCAGATCGTCGCCGCGCACCGCCGCCGTCCAGCCACCACAGCCGAATGCGTCGCCCGTACGCGTCACTTCGGGCTGTCCGGTCAGCAGCCCGCGCAGGTCGGCGTCCACATAGGTCGGCCGGTGCTTCGGCTCGGCAGCCACCAACTGCGTCGCGTCCGTCACCCCGGTGAGCACCAGCAGGGAATCCACACCACCGTTGAACGCCCCCTCGATGTCCGTATCCAGCCGGTCCCCGACCACCAACGGGCGTTCGGCCCCGGTCCGCAGCACCGTCTCCCGGTGCATCGGCGGCAACGGCTTCCCGGCAACCTGCGGCTCGGCCCCCGTCGCGATCCGTACGACCTCCACCGCCGCGCCGTTCCCCGGCGCGATCCCCCGGGCGCTCGGAATCGTCAGATCCGTGTTGGACGCGAACCACGGCACACCGCGCGCGATCGCGTACGCCGCCTCGGCGAACCGCCCCCACGTCATGTCGGGCCCGCCGTACCCCTGCGCCACCGCGACCGGCTCGTCGTCCGCCGATTCCACCGGCACCAGACCGCGCTCCCGCAACGCGACGCGCAGCCCCTCGCCGCCCACCACCAGGACCCGCGCTCCGGCGGGCAGTTGATCGGCGATCAACCGGGCCACCGCCTGTGCCGAGGTGATCACATCGGCGGGCTCGGCCGGAACCCCGAGTTCGGTCAGATGCTCGGCCACCGCGGCCGGGGTCCGCAGGGCATTGTTGGTCACATACGCGAGGTGCATCCCGCCGTCCCGCGCCGCTCCCAGCGAGTCGACGGCGTGGACGATCGCGTGGCCGCCCGCGTACACCACCCCGTCGAGATCGAGCAGCGCCGTGTCGTACGCCTCGTTCAACGCGGTGCTGCTGCCGGCCGGCCTGGTCCTGCTCGCCTGACTCATTCTTTGCGCTCCTCATTCCATGCTTCTGTCCAGATCATCGCGCATCGCGCCCACGCACATACGATGCAGAAATGAACACATCAGGTCCGACCGGCCAGGGGCTGCGTCTCATCCCGTTCCGCGGGCTGCGATACGTCCCCGAGCGGGTCGGTAGTCTCGCAGCGGTGACCTCGCCGCCGTACGACGTCGTCGTGCGCCCCGACGGGCTGCACCACCTGGAGTCGGCGGATCCGCACAACATCGTCCGGCTGATCCTGCCGCAGGCCGACACGGCCGCGGCCCGCCACAATCAGGCCGCCGACACCCTGAACCGCTGGCTGGCCGAGGGCATACTCGCTCCTGATCCCGAGCCCGCCCTGTACGTCTACGAACAGCGCAACGACGAGATCCTGCAACGCGGCATCGTCGGGGCGCTGGCGCTCTCCGCCCCCGCCGACGGCATCGTGCTGCCGCACGAGGACGTGATGGCCCATGTGGTCGAGGACCGGGCCAACCTGATGCGCACCACCGCCGCCCACCTCGAACCACTGCTGCTCACGTACCGCAACAACGGCGACGGCTCGGGTGCGACCGCCGTCATCGAGCGGACCATCGAGCGACCACCGCTGCTCGCCACCACCACCGAGGACGGCTACAGCCACCGGCTCTGGGCGGTGACCGACCCGGCCGACCGGGCCGAGATCGAAACCGATCTCGCCCACCACCAGGCCCTGATCGCCGACGGCCATCACCGCTGGGCCACCTATCTCCGTCTCCAGCAGGAGCACACCGCGCCCGGCCCCTGGGACTTCGGCCTGGTCCTCCTCGTCGACACGGCCCGCTACCCGCTCCGGGTCCGCGCCATCCACCGGTTGCTGCACCGCCTCCCGGTCGCCGACGCCCTCACCGCACTGAACGGCCTCTTCCGCATCCGCGACGTCGAGGGCCCCCTCCCAGAGGCCCTGGACGCACTCGCCGAGGCGGCCGCCGAGGGCAACGCGTTCCTGCTCGCGGGCGACGGCGGCTTCCATCTCGTCGACCACCCCGACAACCACCTTCTGCACCGTACGATTCCGCCCGACCGCCCGACCGCCTGGCAGACCCTCGACGCGACCGTCCTGCACGCGGCTCTGCTCGACCATGTCTGGCAGATCCCCGACACCCCGGAACACATCGCGTACATCCACGACACCGCGGCAGCCGTCGAACAGGCCGAACGTCACAACGCCACGGCGGTCCTGATGCATCCGGTACGCGAGGAGGTCGTCCGGGACCTCGCCCGACAAGGCGTCACCATGCCCCGCAAGTCGACCTCCTTCGGACCCAAGCCGGCCAGCGGCCTGGTCCTGCGAAGCCTCACTCTCGGTTGACGCACACGGCAACAAAAAAGGGCGGCACCCCTTCCCGGGTGCCGCCCTCTCTCATGCCTTACGCCTCGGACGTGCCGTCCTTGTCAGTGGCCTCGCCCCTGTCGTCGGCGACATCGTTCTCGTCCCTGTCCTCGTCCTCGTCGTCACCGAGGGCATCGACGAACTCGACACCGTCCAGTTCGGCGAGCCGGTCCGAGGCATCGGTGGCGCCGTCCTTGTCGGCCTCCAGCGCCTTCCCGAACCACTCACGCGCCTCGTCCTCGCGCCCCGCCGCCAGCAGTGCGTCCGCGTACGCGTAGCGCAGCCGCGGCGTCCATGGGTGCACGGCGTTCGAGGCGAGCTCGGGGCTCTGCAGCGTGACGATGGCGGCGTCGATCTGCCCCATGTCCCTGCGTGCACCCGCGGCCACCAGACGCATCTCGACCTGACCGACCTTGTCGAGCTTCTGCACCTCGGGCTCGCCGGCCATGGCCATCGCCCGCTCGGGCCGCCCGAGTCCACGCTCGCAGTCCGCCATGACGGGCCACAGCTCCACGGAACCGGTCATCCGCTTGGCCGCCCGGAACTCCGCCAGCGCCTCCGAGTACTTCTGCGTCGCGTACGCGGCGAACCCGGCCGCCTCACGCACCGCAGCGACCCGCGAGGCCAGCCGCAAGGCGATCCGCGAGTACGCATACGCCTGCTCGGGGTCCTCGTCGATCAGCCGGGCCACCATGACAAGGTTCCTGGCAACGTCCTCGGCAAGCGTCTTCGGCAGGCTCATCAGCTCCTGCCGCACGTCCTTGTCGATCTCGTCCCCGGTGACGTCGTCAGGAATCGGAAGCCGCTTGATGGGCTCGCGGTCCCGGTCGTCCCGCCGCTCGTACCCACCCCGGTCGTCGCGACCGCGGTAACCGCCCCCGCCGCCACGGTCATCGCGCTGCCCGCGATATCCCCCGCCACGACTGTCGTCCCGGCGGAACCCGCCGCCACGGCTGTCATCGTCCCGACGCGGCCCGCGCGGACGGTCGTCCCGCCGCTCGAACCCACCAGGACGCCCACCCCGGTCATCATCCCGGCGCGGCCCACGGTCACGGTCGCGGTCATCACGACGGAACCCGCCACCGGAACCACCACCACGGCTGTCATCGCGACGGAACCCACCGGGGCGGTCATCCCGCCGGTCATCACGGCGGAACCCGCCACCGGAACCACCACCGCGGCTGTCGTCGCGACGGAACCCACCGGGGCGGTCATCCCGCCGATCGTCCCGGCGGAACCCGCCGCCACGGCTGTCATCGTCCCGACGCGGCCCGCGCGGACGGTCGTCCCGCCGCTCGAACCCACCAGGACGCCCACC
>NZ_JBHVFF010000058.1:0-34169 GCF_042801895.1 Streptomyces sp. NPDC057543
CGTCCTCCGACGGGCACAAGGCGGCGGGCGATGAAGGGCCGTCCGCCACCCGGGCCCCTGTCACGGCGCCCTCGGCGGGTCCCGGAGCCGTCGCATCCAGCGGCCCTTCGGCTCCGCGGACGAGCGAACCACCGAAACTGCCCACCGATGAACTCACCCCGGCCACCGGATCCTTCAACAAGAAGCAGAAGGAGTACCTGGTCGACCGCGTGCCCAAGGGCATGGACCCGGCGGCCGTGCTCCAGACGGGTCAGGAGACCTGCGACAGGCTGACGTACCTGGTGAAGGCCGACCGGGAGGTGGCGGTCGCCGCGATCGTGACGGGTGAGATCGCCGATGCGGAGCCCGCCGTCGAGCACCTCTGCACCCAGCACGAGGAGCTGGTGCGGGAGGCCTCGCAGGGGTACGCGGACGGCACATACAAGGACGAGCAGATCCGGCCGGGCCGGTACCACGACGTGACTCCCACCGAGAACTGCACCTGGCAGATCACCGGGGCGAACGGCAAGAACCTGGTGTCGGGCTCCTCCGCCTCCGGAAAACGGGCCGAGATCACCGTGCCGGAGACGGCCCGCGCCTTCACCTCCACAGGCTGCTACGCCTGGCTGCCCGAAGGAGAGCAGGGATGAACAAGCTGCCGATAGCCGTGGCGATCCCCACGAAGAACGAGGGGCTGAACATCGCCGAGGCGGTGAATTCGGTGCTCGGCCACTTCGAAGCGGTCGTCGTCGTGGACTCCGACAGTACGGACGACACGGCGAAGATCGCCGAGGAGTGCGGGGCCGAGGTGATCAACTACAACTGGGACGGCGGCCATCCGCGCAAGAAGCAGTGGTGCCTGGACCATGTCCGCACGGACCTGGACTGGATTCTGCTGCTCGACGGGGACGAGCGGCTCAGCCCCGGTCTGCTGGCCGAACTGCGGCAGCTCTTCGCCGATCCCGGCGCACCGAAGCCGGCCGCGTACGACATACCGCTCGGTTACTGGTTCTCCGGGAAGCGGCTGCGGCACGGCTACACCATCCGCAAGCGGTCGCTCACCGACCGCACGCGTTGCAGATATCCGGAGGTCGGGGATCTCGAAGCGCCGGGCATCGGCGAGGTCGAGGGCCACTACCAGCCGGTCGCCGAGTCGGCCGGTTCGCTCCGCAATCCGATCGAGCACCAGGACCTCGATCCGGTCACCGCCTGGTTCGAGCGGCACAACCGCTACTCGGACTGGGAGGCCTGGCTGGAGCATCATCCCGAGGTCAAGGAGCAGGTGCGGAAGGTGAAGTCACGCCAGGGCCAGCTGTTCCACAAGGCACCCTTCAAGCCTCTTGTGTCGTTCGCGTACATGTATGTGTACCGGCGGGGATTCCTGGACGGGCGGGCGGGCTTCGACTTCGCGCTGGCGATGAGCTTCTACCGCTGGCAGATCGCGCTCAAGTCCCGTGAGGGGAAGACCGTTTGACTCAGTGACCCTTCCGGCGGACCACGTCTTCGTAGGTCCGCCGGAGGGTCCGGGTCACGACCTCGATGGTGAACTGCTCATTGACCAGGTCCCAAGCGGCCTTTCCCGCACTGGCGTTGGCCTCGGGCTCAAGGAGTTCCAGAATCGCCCCGGCCACCTTGAGCGCGTTCTTCCCGTCCTCGCCGACCCGGCTGTCGATCACCCGGCCCGCCCCGGCCTTCGCGACATCGGGGCCGAGGCCACTGGTGCGGGTGATGACCACGGGGGTGCCGACGGACATCGCTTCGAGGACGGAGACGGCCAGGGGTTCCTCGATCGACGGCAGTACGTACACATCGGCATCCCCGTCCGCGGCCAGAACCTCTTCGTGGCCGAGCGGCCCCATGTGGTGGAGGGATTCCATCACCCCTAGTTCGCGGGCGAGTTCGAGAGTCTCCGACAGCGCTCCGGTGTCGGGGCCGGCGAGCACGAACCGCGCGTCCGGGTGCTCGGCCAGGACCGTCGGCATCGCGGCGACGAAGTCCTGCGGACGCTTGCGCTCCTGGATCCGGCCCAGGAAGAGGACCGTCGGCGGCCGCCCCGGCGCGCGGGCGGGCTTCGGCTCCTGCGGCCGTACGCCGTTGACCAGCCGTACGGTGCGGGTCAACGCCACCGGTGCGGCAACGGCGTTCACATCGAGGCGTTCCCTCTCAGTCAGATGCAGCACGGCGTCGGCTTCGCGCAGCACCTTGCGTACGCCCAGCAGATCGGTCAGCTGGGCGACCCGCTTTTCGGTCGGGTCCACCATGCCGTGGGTCTGGACGACCAGGGGCGTGCGGGAGGCCAGCGCGAGCAGCGCGGCGGGGAGCGTCACCAGGTCACGCATCAGGTGGACATGGACGAGATCGGCGCCGCGCATCATGCGCCGGGCGGCGAGCAGGAGCGCGCCGGAGGTGATTCCGCTGACCTCGAACATGGGGAGCAGATGACGGGCCCGGAAGAGATGGACCGGGACTCCCTCGACCTCGCGCGGCAGCCGCCCCTCGAAGCCGTCGCCCAGCGCCATGATGCGGGCGTCGTCGCCGCCGGCCCGCTGGACCTTCGACAGGTTGAGCGCCACCCTTGTCGGGCCGCCGAATGCGTGGTCCGGAGTGTGCAGTGTGACGACGTGCAGGATCTTCACCAGAGTCCCCCTCAGTCTCGGCCGGTCTTTTACAGAATAGTCATCCAAACCCCCCAAGTGGGCTGATTCGTTAGAGTGTTCACAGATCCACGGAACGGGGGGGCAGATGACGTCCGTGCACGAGGCGGCGCCGTCCGCCCCCGTACCGGAGCACGGCCCGCAAGGCCCGGTCCAGCCTCCGGCGAAGCCCCTGGTGTGGGCCATGCTGTCGCGCGCCCTCGCCGTGCCGCTCATCCTCGGCCTGGTCTGCTTCCTGCCCGCGGTGATCGCCGCGCAGCCGGGCCCCGGCGTCCGGGACACCGCGTACTGGCTGCAACTCGCGCTGACCTGCTATGCGGGGGCCCGGCTCGCCACGATGATCCTGTCCACCCGGCGTCGCCTGCTGCAGGGCGTCTTCTGGATGTTCGTGTACATCGCGATGGGGGTGGCACCGTTCGCGCAGGTGGTCATCGGGCAGACCCCGACACCGATGGTCGGGCCGCGGTCGGATCTGGTGACCGCCATCGCGCTGGTCCTGGTGGGGTGTGCGGCGTTCGACCTCGGGGCGCTGCTGGCGTCCCGGCGACTGCTGCGCCGCCGGGCCGCCGCACGCTCCGGGAACGGTCCGGCAACGGCGCACCGGGTGCGGCTCAGGCTGTTGGTTGTGCTGGCCTTCGCGGCGAGCGGCTATTACATCGTGAAGCTCGGCGGGCCCGCCATCTTCTTCACCAGCCGGCAGGAGATCAGCGCCTCGGTCGCGGTCAGCGGGGTGGCGTCGGCCCAGTCCAACGTGGGATCGGCGTTCCTCAAGGGGTTCGGTACGGTACCCGCGCTGCTGGCGCTGCTCTTCTGCACGCGCCGGCTGGTGACCTCGCGCAGGGCCCGGCGATCCCCCTCGACGGTTCTCGTCTGGTGTGCGCTGCTGATCCTCAACGTGATCGTCAACAACCCGATTTCCAATGCCCGTTACTGGTTCCTGACGGTGCTGGTCTCGCTGCTGTTCACCGCGTTCCCGAGCAGTGCGGCGATGTACCGGTCGGTGCTGGCGATGGGGGTGGTCGGGGCGCTGGTGCTGTTCCCGTACGCGGACCGGTTCCGCTACGACAGCACCGGGTACCGGCCGATGGAGTCGTCGTCGGTCTTCGAGCCGCTGACCACCAAGGACTACGACCAGGCGGTGATGTTCGCCAACACCATCGCCTGGGTCGATACCCGGGGCCACACCTATGGGCGTCAACTGACGGCCTCCGCCCTCTTCTTCGTGCCCCGGTCGGTGTGGAGCGGCAAGCCGGAGGACACGGGGGTGCGCGTCGGACAGTGGATGGGGATGAATATGACCAACCTGTCGGCGCCGCTGTGGACCGAGCTCTGGGTCGACTTCGGCGCTCCGGGCATGGTCGGCGCCTTCGCGCTGATCGGGTACGCCGCCGCGCGCACCGACCGGCGTTACGCGCGCGCGGTCTCCCGGGACGGCCCCGGCCCCGGCAGCGTTCTGGCCATTGCCGCGCCTTTGATCGCCGGGTACAGCTTCATTCTGTTGCGCGGGCCGTTGCTGCAGTCCGTCGGGAAGCTGGCGGTCGCGGCCCTCTGTCTGCTGCTGGTCACCAGTTTCAGGAGCCGGAACGGATGGCGCCCGCGCTGACGGGCGCCTCGTCGCCCGCGGTGCGGCGGCTCAGCCGGGCCACCCGGGCCCAGGTGGCCACCGCCTTGCAGACCGATCCCAGGCACAGGCCCCAGGCCGCGCCCGGCACCCCGCCGAGCACATAGCCGCCGGTCAGGAAGGCCACGGCGGCGAGTGAGAAGACCACCTGGATGGAGAGAGTGGTACGGGGGTCGAGCATCCGCAGGGCCAGCAGTCCGCAGGTGCCGACGGCCATCGCCGCGTACTGGCTGCCGGTCGCGGGGAGCAGGGCGGCCGCCGTGGGCCAGGTGTCGCCGAGCAGGTGGCGGCCGATCCCGTCGGGAAGCAGGGCGAGTGCGGTGGCCCAGGCGGCGGCCGTGGCGGCCAGGACGGCGGCGAGCGTCGCCGTGGCACGTACCCTGCGCCGCTCGGAGGAGAGCCGTCCGAGCAGCGGCGGGCCGAAGCCGGTGGCCGAGGTGAACAGTACGTTCAGCGGTCCGAAGAGGGTGGTCGCGCCGCGCAGGGCGCCGACCACCAGCGGGTTGCCGACCGTGCCGAGTCCGAGTACGGAGAGCTGACTGGTGGCGTTGCCCACGCCGAACTCCACCACGAAGCGCCGCCCCAGATGCCCACGCCGCAGCAGGGCCGTGAGCCGCAGCGGTGTTCCGGCCACTCTTCGGTGCAGCAGGGCGGCAGACAGCAGCAGGGCCGGCAGCGCGGACAGTCCCCAGACGGTGACGAGCCGGGCGGCCGGGGCGCCGTGGGGCTGCATGGCCAGCGCGCCCAGCACACAGGCCAGTCTGAGCACGTCACCCGCCAGTGCCAGGTGCGGCAGGTGCAGGGTGGAGAAGGCGTACCGCATGGTGTCCTGCCCCAGAACCACCGGCAGGACCAGTCCCAGCATCATCAGGGCACGCGCGGTGGCGCCCGGCAACGGCAGGCAGACGGCGGCGAGCAGGGCGCCGAGCCCGGCCGCGGCGAGCAGGGTGAAGGTGACCGCGGACCGGCACGCGCCGCCCACCTCGTCGCTCTCGCCGCGCCGCAGGACGAGCGGCTGCCCGATGTAGGCACCAAAGACGCCCAGCAACACGGTGAAGACGAGATAGACCGCCGAGAAGCGGGCGAAGTCGGCCACGGTGGAAAGCCGGGCGGCGGCCACCAGCACCAGGATGTTGGTGAGCGCCGCGACGCCCTGGTCCGCGACCGAGCAGAGGATCGCGGTCCGTGCCTTCATCTGTGTCCCGCGGTGGAGTCGAAGGTGCGCAGGCCGAGGGTCTCGGCGGGGTCACCGGCGCGCTCGGGGCCGTGGCCGTCTTCGGCCCGGCCGGGCCGGTCACCGCCCGCGCGGCGCTTGCCGGCCTTCTTGCGGGCCCGGCGCTCGTGGCGGCTCCGGCCGGGGTGCAGCAGGGCGCCGAGCACGGTTCCGCCGGCCGCTCCGATGATCTCGCGGATCCGTTCCAGGTCGCTGCGGTGCACCTCGCGGGGGTCGCAGACCACCACGACACCCTCCACCCGGTCGATCAGCGCGACGGCGTCGGCGTACGACAGCACGGGCGGGGCCAGCACGATGACGACGGCGCCCGGCCGGTCGCCCTCGGCGACGATCCGTCCGACGGGCGCTGAGGTCAGGGCCCGGGGCACGTTGTCCGTGCGCCGGCCCGCTATCAGGGTGAAGGCGCCCGATCCGGGGACGTCCACGTTCATCCGGCTCTCCGACGGCCAGGCCCGGTCGCCCTCCGTCGCCCAGCGTGGCCGGGCGCCCTGCACGGCCGGGCCGAGGGCCCTGGCCAGGGACGGGGTACGCAGATCGGCCTCCATCAGGAGTACGTCCCGTCCCATCTCGGCGAAGGCGGCGGCCAGGTTGACGGCGGCGGCGGCCGGCGCGTCACCGTCCCCGCGCGGGGACGTGACCAGGAGTCTGCGGCGCTGGGCGAACGACGGATCGTAGGCGAGCCGGAAGGCGACCGCCCGGTACTCCTCGGCGAGCCGGCTCCCGCTCCGCCCGATGGCGAGCAGCGCGCCCGCCGCTGCCCGCTCCCGGGGCAGGATGCCGAGCAGCGGGGCGCCGAGCGAGCGGACCAGCTCCCGGGTGGAGCGCACGGCCGGGTCGAAGACGAGGCGCACCCAGGACAGCAGCAGTCCGAGCGCGAGGCCGACGACACCGCCGAGGCCCAGCAGCAGGGGAAGTCCGGCGCCGGTGGGCTCGGTGGGCGCGACGGGTTTCTTGGTGAGGTAGCCGGGGGTGGTGTCCAGGGCGCGCAATTCGGAGATCTTCCGGCTCAGTTCGGAGATCGACACGACGAGGTTGGCGCGGGCGCTGGTCACGTCGTTGCTTCCTACGGCCTGATCGGCGAGTTGGTCGCGCTGTTCGGTGAGCGGCTTCAGCTGGGCGCGGTAGCCGTCGACCATGTTGGCGATGCTGTCCTCGGTGCGTTGCCGGCGGATCTCCAGATAGGCGTCGGCGAGCGCCTGGGCCCGCGCCTTCGCGAGGGCGGGGGTGCGGCCGGTGTACGAGAAGCGCAGCACGAGGGTGTTGGGCGGGTTGGTGACCTGGAGGCCGGACAGCAGGGTCCCCACCTCCACCGGGTCGCCGTGCCTGGCCAGGGACCCGACGGCCAGGGTGCCGACAGTGTCGCTGACGGCGGTCTGCCGCTCGGAGCCGATGTTGATGCCCTTGTCGGCGGAGGCGCCCGCGGCGAAGGGGTCGGAGGCGGCGGACCGTACGACGACCTCGCCCGTCGACGTGTAGTTCTCCTCGCCGCCGAGGGCGAGCCAGCCGCCGCCGAGCAGTCCGACGACTACGCCGGAGGCGAGCAGTGCGCGGTAGCGCAGGAGCTGGCGGAACTGGTCCCGCAGCAGCGCGGGTTCGTCCTGGTCCTCCAGGGCGCGGATCGGCTGGGTCATCGGTGTGGTCTCCCTTGTGCGTCCGCGAGGACCTCGGTGAGCAGTGCGTCGAAGCGGGCGAGGCCCGCCTCCCGGCTCAGGTGTCGTGCGACGTACCGCGGCCCGTTGGCGCCGAGCCGGTCCGCCTCGGCCGGTGCCTCGACGAGCTTGCGTACGGCCGAGAGCAGCGCGGCGGGGTCCTCCGGTGCGACGAGGATCCCGGCGCCGGACCGGTGGATCTCCTGGGCGGTGCCGCCCGCGTCGGCGACCGAGCCGACGACGGGGCGGCCCGAGACGAAGTACGAGGTGAGTTTGGACGGGACGCTCATGTCGAGCACGGACGCCCGCTGGGTCACCGCGAGCACATCGGCCGCGGCCAGGATGTCGGTGAACTCCTCCGAGGCGGCCGGCGGCAGGAAATCGAGGTTGCGCAGGCCCGCCGCGCGCCCCAGCAGCGCCGCGCGCTGGTTCCCGTCCCCCATCAGCACGAAGCGGATCCCCGGCGCCAGCCGGGCCGCGTCGACGAGGACTTCCAGGCCCTGTTTGAGCCCCATGTTCCCGGAGTGCAGGACCACGGGGGCGCCCTCGCTCCAGCCGAGTTTCGCCCTCGTCCGGGCGCGGTCGGCCGAAGGCGCCCGGACGTGCGACCAGTTGGGGACCAGACGGATGCGTCCGGGGTCCACGCCGTACGCGGTGACGCGCGGGACGAACGACTCGTGGATGACGCCGACGAGGGCGGCGCCGCGCAGCGCGTATCGTTCGGCCGCCGAGGCGACGGCCGCTGCCCTGCCACCGCCCCGGATTCCGCTCTGCGCGGCGGCGGCGCCCATCAGGTCCTGCACGACCGGTATGTACGGGACGCGCCGGCGGCCGGCCAACCGGGCTCCTATGACGCCGCCCGCGAGGCTGGGCATCTGGGAGATCACCGCGTCCGGCGGGCGCGGAAGGGGCGGTGGCAGCAGTCCGTGCCCGAGCACCGTCGCCTCGAACGCGGCTCGGCGCAGGGCGCTCTGCCGGGTCGGCACATAGTGTCTTCGCCGGTGGACCGTGACCCCGGCCCGCTTCTCGGTGACCCGCCACACGCCCCGGTACCCGGCCTCGGTCCGCCAGGACGGATAGTGCGGCATGCCGGTCAGTACGTGGGTCTCGGCCCCGGACGCGGCCCAGTGCTCGGCGAGCTGCGCGGCGTACGGGCCGATGCCCGTCAGCTCGGGTGCGTAGTTCGTCGAGACGACCAGCAGCGTACGGCCCTCGAACGGTGTGTGTCGGTCGGCATCGGACATGGACGCTCGCCTTCCCCCCGGAACATCTGTGTTCCCCCCAAGGAACAGCCCCAAAAGTGAGCTTATCCGTTCACGTGATGCGCAAGTGGTCTTCACAGTAAGGTCGTTGCACCATCAACACCGATACCGATATCCCGCTCCAGCGGACGCCATGTCCGGACAACTGCCGCGGGACACGGACATCACGTTCACCGTGGGGGGAGAGAACGGATGGTGCACAGGGTCGGCTACGCGCCGGGTGTCTACGACCTGTTCCACATAGGGCACCTGAACATCCTGCGGCATGCCCGCAGCCAGTGCGACTACCTCGTCGCGGGCGTCGTCTCGGACGAGATGGCCGCGCTCGCCAAGGGCCACAAGCCGGTGATTCCGCTGCCGGAACGGCTGGAGATCGTACGCAGCGTCCGCTACGTGGACGCGGCGTTCGTCGAGACGGTCCCCGACAAGGTCGAGACCTGGCAGCAGGTCAGGTTCGACGTCATCTTCAAGGGGGACGACTGGCGGGACACGGAGAAGGGCAAGCGGCTGGAACGCGACTTCGCCGAGGTCGGCGTGGAGGTGGTCTACTTCCCGTACACCGTGCACACGTCCAGCACCCAGCTGCGCCGGGCGCTGGACACGCTCGTCAGTCCGCAGTCCGGAGCGCTTTCAGCTCCCTGAACCACTTGGCGAGGAACGCCACCAGGAACAGCGCGTGCACGACGGCGAGCACCGCGTAGCCGACGCGGAACGCGGTCCGGTCGCCGAGCAGCAGGAACACCAGGCAGAACACCCCGTAGTCGGCGGGCAGCAGCGCCACGGCCCGCGCCCGGGACACCGGGCCCGGGCCACTGCCACCCGCCACCGGCCGTACGGCCGCCTTGCCCAGCTGCTCACGCAACAGCCCGGCACAGAAGGTCAGCACGGCGGTGAACAGGAAGCCCAGCGGCAGGAACAGCCAGCCCTGGGACGACAGATCGAAGAACCGCTGGAACGAGATCAGAACGGCGGTGTGTACGAGGATCATCTTGGCGCAGTCCACGACATGGTCCAGCCACTCGCCGTCCGGCCCTCCCCGCCCGGTCAGCCTGGCCAGCTGCCCGTCGGCCGAATCGAGGGCGAAGCCGACGACGAGGCCCGCGTACACCGCAGCCGCGAGCCCCCAGGACGGCCGGACGAGCGCCACCGCGACGACGGCCGCGAAGGTGAACGTCGCACTGATCAAGGTGACTTGATTGGGCGACAGTCCGATACGGTACGCGACGGCGGCGAACACCCGGCCGGTCGGCCGGTTCACGTACCGCGAGTACAGCGACACCCCCTTGGCCGTCTTCTGCGCACCGCGCAACTCGCGCAGAACCGTGCCCGTGCTTCCCATACGCCCCCCAGCGTGTCGCGGCGGCACCGGCAGGGCATCGGTGATGCGCCGCGGTTGCCGCCGTCGGAGCCGCATCATGGCACGCGGCCGCTATCACGCGTGGCCACTCGCCCGCTCCCGCCGCCGATCGGCGCCCGCAGGGCCCGCGCCGGGTGCGCGGGCCCGGCGGATCCGCGCCTCAGGCGGACGCGGTGCGGCACTCCGGGTGGCCCCAGCCGTTCGGGTTCTTGGCGATCATCTCCTGGGCCGCATAAGGCTTTCCGCAGTGGCAGCGGCCGGCGAACCGGGCCCGGATGGTTCCACCGGAACGTGCCGCACTCCCCGCCTTCTTCGCCGGAGCACCCTTGCTCCGCCCCTCCGTCGCGCGGGCGGGAGCGGGCTTCGGCAGCTGTGAACCGTGTGCGGTACCGGCCGGCCGCTGCGCCACCGCGGCCTCGCTCGCGGCCTGATCGGCAAGGGCGTTGAGCGGGTCCCCGTCCACCTGGTGGGCAGGGACGTAGACGAACTTCACGGTACGGCCGGTCAGCAGGGCGTCGATACCCGCCACCAGGTCACGGTTGGCCACCGGCTTTCCCGCCGATGTCTTCCAGCCGTTGCGCTTCCACCCCGGCAGCCACTTCGTCACCGCGTTCATCGCGTACTGCGAGTCCATCCGCACCTCGACCGGCACGGACGGGTCCGTGGACTCCAACAGCTCCCGCAACGCCGTGAGTTCGGCGACGTTATTGGTGGCCGTCCCGAGCGGCCCCGCCTCCCAGCGCTCCGGTCGCCCCTGCGCATCGGCCACGACCCACGCCCAGGCCGCAGGCCCCGGATTGCCCTTCGATGCCCCGTCACACGCGGCGATGATGCTCTCGTTCATGCCACCGATCATGCCAGCGCCGTACGACCCCCTCGACACACGATCACGCTGCGTGACGATTCGAGGTGCGGTGAACCGGCGGCGCTGGTTCTCTGATGGAGCCCGCTCTTCCCAACCGCACAAGGAGCGATGATGAGCGTTGCACGTGAATCCGGTGACCGTGCGCAGCAGCTGCGCGAAAAGGCCCGGCAGATGAACGAGGCCGCCGAGCGCACCACCGACCCTGAGCAGCGGCAGCGGCTCCAGGAGAAGGCACGCAAGCTGCAGGAGCAGATCGAGCAGCAGGGCAACATGGGCACCGGGAACATCCGCCCGCCCAAGTAGTACCCGCCCCATGTAGTACCTGTCTCACGCGAACGGCCGACGTCTCGCCGCTCTTCCATGAGTGAGTGGCAGCCGTCGGCCGCTTCGCTGCGGCGGAGCGGCGCGCGGCACTTGGCGGCCGGCTCGTCGCTCGGACTGCGTGATGGTGTGGCGGCGGTCACCACTCACGCTGCGTGACGGCGTGGCCGCCTCGTTCGGCTTCCGTCGACTGCTCCGGTGGCCCTTCCCGATGCCCGCCCCGGCATCAATGAGGGCGGGCGCACGCGAGCCGGCCACCGGCTCGCCGCCCTTCTTGTTGACGTCCGTCCGGCGTAGGCCCTAGGTTGCGGTAAGCGCTTTCCAGCCCGCCCGGGAGACTTGGGACATGAGCAGCCCACTGCGCATCACGCACACCCACGGAGACCGGATCACGGTCACGGAGGAGCGGGGCGGCATCGATCTGATCAGCTACGTCTACCGGCCGGAAGCGGCCTGGGAGGCGCCGAAGCCGTACGTCCACCCCGTGCGCACACTGACTGATAACGTTGTCACCGATTACCGTCCCAACGACCACCGCTGGCACAAGGGTCTCCAGATGACGGCTTCCCACCTCTCCGGGCAGAACCTGTGGGGAGGCAACACCTATGTACACGGCCAGGACTACCGGGCGCTGCCCGAACGCGTCGGATCGATGGCACACCTCGGCTTCGACGAGGTGGCGGCGGAGGCCGGACGCGCGGTCGTCGCCGAGCGGCTGAGCTGGCGCCACCACGACGGCACGCACTGGGCGGACGAGCGGCGGCGCATCGAACTCCATGACGTGGAACACACCGGTTCCGGCACCGACGCGACCTGCGCCGGTGGCAGCTGGACGCTGACCTGGTCGAGTTCGATCACCAACCGGCGCACCGAGCCGCTGCACTTCGGCAGTCCCACGACGCAAGGCCGGGAGGCGGCGGGCTACACCGGTCTCTTCTGGCGCGGGCCGCGCGCCTTCCGAGGCGGGCAGATCCTCGGGCCGGACGCCGCCGGCCCCGAGCTGATGGGAACGCAGGCATCCTGGCTCGCCTACAGCGGCGAACACGACGGCGCCGACGGGCACGCCACACTGATCTTCCAGCACGCCCCGGAGAACGATCACACGGGCGCGGGCGGCACCCACCCGGCACACTGGTTCGTCCGCAACGAGCCCTTCGCGGCCGTCGCCCCTTCCTTCGCGTTCTACGACGAACTCGAACTCGCCCCGGGTGACACCCTGGCCCGCCGCTACCGGGTCACCATCGCGGACGGGGCCTGGGACCGGGGGCGGATCGACGAGTACCTCGCGGATCATCCCTGGTGAACGGGGACGCGGACCGGCTCGGACCGCCCGACGCGCGAGGCTCGCGCGGCTGCGGCCGGGGGCCGTTCCGGTGAAAGCCGCACGAGGCGCCGGGAGGCGACACCGGTGTCCGAGCAGCTGCCCGCCGGGTACTCGCCGCGGAACTGCCCGAACATCGTTCCCACCCGGCTCACCGCGGGCGGTTCGGCGGACGGGACCGGGCGAGGGAGTACGAACCGGCCGGCGCCGGCGCTGGGGCCGGATCCTCATTGCGTACGTAACGGGAAAACGCTTTCAGTCCGGCTATCGTAGACGTATGCAGAGCCGGGTCAATCGACGTTCCGCCCGTCCCCGCCCGCCGTCCGCCGTGACGCTCCAGCAGGTCGCGCAGGACGCCGGGGTCTCTCTCGCCACGGCGTCGCGCGTCCTCAGCGACAGCGACCGCAACGTCACCCCGGAGCTGCAGGAGCGCGTCCTGGAGGCGGCTGCCCGGCTCCGCTATGTGTCCAACGCGCCGGCCCGCGCGCTCGTGCAGTCCACGACGTCCATCGTCGGCCTGATCGTGCACGATGTGAACGACGCCTACTGTTCCGCGATCGCCGCCGGTGTCATGGAGGTCGCCCGTGACCACAAGCTCCTCGTGATGCTGGCCGGCACCTTCCACGAGCCCGGGCTCCAGGCGGAGTACGTGGCACGGCTGCGGGCACAACGGGCCCGCGCCGTCGTCCTCGCAGGATCGGGTTTCACCGGCGGGAGTCCCGCGCTCGCCCAGGAGCTGGAGGCGTTCGCGGCGCAGGGCGGCCGGGTGACCGCGGTCGCCCACCAGGATCTTCCGGTGGACACGATCCAGCCGGGAAACCGTGAGGGGGGCCGCGCGGTCGCCGAGCACCTCGCCCTGCTGGGACACACGGAGATCGGCATCGTCTGCGGACCCCTGGCACTGGTCTCCGTCAAGGACCGGCTGCACGGCTTCCTGGAGCGCGCGGCCGAGCTCGGCATCTGCGTACAGGAACGCCACCGCGTCGAGGCCGACTTCACCCGCGACGGCGGCCGGGCCGCGGCGGTGCGGCTGTTCCGCAGTTCGCCGGGGATCACCGCGCTCTTCGCGCTCAACGACGCCATGGCGCTCGGGGCGCTCGCGGCACTCCGTGACGACCTCGGGCGGAGCGTACCCACCGATGTCTCCGTCGTCGGCTTCGACGACCTGCCGTTGGCCGGCGACGTCACGCCCGCCCTGACCACCGTACGGCTGCCGCTCGAAGAGATCGGCCGCCGGGCACTGCTGCTGGCCCTCGGCGACGCGACGGCTTCGCCGCGCACGCTCGTCGTGCCGTCGCGTCTGGTGGTACGGGCCAGCACGGCGCCGCCGCCCCGTGCGACCGCCTGAGACCCGGCACCGGCCTCGCGTCCCCGACCGTCGGGCCGCCCCGTCACCGGTCGGAACCCTGTTCGGACCAGCTGGTTTGACGCATTGAAATGACAACTCGCCGCCTTGACATATTAATTGGCGATAGGTTCGCTGCAACCCTCTTGATATGACGCGTTAATCGCCTCCACACTGAGGTCAACGCCGATTGACGCGTCAAATCCGGGGGCTGGTGGCTGAATGGGTACGTCCGGGCCCAAGTACCAGCGGATCAAGAATGAGTTGCGGGCCGAAGTGGCACGTGACGAGTACGAGACCGGCGCTCCGTTCATCACTCAGAACCAACTGCGCGAGCGCTTCGGCGTCAGCTCCACCACCGCCGTCCGGGCACTCAACGACCTGGTGGCAGAAGGGCTGTTGGTACGGCGCCGGGGCCTGGGGACCTTCGTCGCCGATTCCTCGGACCGGACCGCGGAGGCGTCCCCGGCCCATCGGTCCGGCGTGGTCGCCTGCGTCATCAGCGGCCAGGGCCCGTACCAGTCCGAGGTACTGCGCGGGATCGAGTCCGGCTGTTCGGACCGGGGACTGCGGCTGTTCTTCTCCGACTCCGCGGTCCACATGACGGACACGGGGCACGCCGACCACACCGCGTCCCTGGCCCGCCAGGACCAGGCACTGCGCCGGGCCGTCGAGGACCGGGTCGAGGGGATCATCCTCTACCCCGTCCAGGGGGCGCCCGATCTCGCCGTGCTCGACGAGATCCGGCGCCTGCGCATCCCCATGGTCCTGGTAGACCGGTATTTCCCCGGCCTCGCCGTCGACGCGGTCACCGCCGACAACTACCACGTCGGCTACCGGCTCACCGAGCACCTGCTGGCCGACGGCCACGAGCGCATCGCAACGCTCTGGGGCGAGACGCAGTGCACCAGCGTCCACGACCGGATGACGGGGCACAAGCAGGCGCTGCGTGCCCATGGCCGGCCGCTGCTCCCCGGTTGACGGCGCTGCGCTCCTACACGGCACTGTCCGAGCGCGACCGCCGACAGCTGCTGTCCGAGCTCCTGCGCGCACCCGAGCCACCGACCGCCCTGTTGTGCGCGCACGGCTTCGCCGTCGCCACCGCCGCCTCCGATCTTGCCTCGCTCGGCATCGCCGTGCCCGACGAGATCGTGCTGGCCGGCATGGACGACGCGGGCCCCTACGATCTGCTGCCGCTCACCAGCTTCGCCGCCCGGCTGCCCGCCAGGGAGATCGGGGGCCGGGCGGTCGAGCAACTGGTCACCCGGATCGCGGAGCGCACGGCGGGCGAGGACCCGTACCGCAGCGCCGAGCAGATCGTGCTCCCCGTCCGGATCAGCACGCGTGAGTCCTTGCCGGTCCGGCTCCGTACCGTCGCCGCCCGCCGGCCCTGAGGGAGGAGACTCCTGTGTCCGCCGCCCCCACACCCCGTACCCCGTACCCGCGAGCTCGGGACCGACGTCCTGGTGGTCGGTGCCGACGAGCTGGTGACGGTCAGTGCCCGGTACGTCGTCGATGCGACGGACCTCGGCGAGCTGCTCGACCTCGCGGGCGCGGCACCGAGCACCGGCCCGCTTCCTTCCAGAGCCGGTTGGGCGGCTCGCTCGGCCTCGCCCTCGACTGGCCGGACCGGCTCCGTACCGGACCCGTGACCAGTACCGGGGCGCGCTACGCCACGCTCTGAGACCCGCTGCCCTTTCTTCGGGAACGGCACATCTCCGATGTTTTGAGAAACGCTTACCCACCTTTGGCGACTCACGCCCTCAGCCTGGACGGCCCTACGTGACTGTGACTCCCTACCGTGTCCTGCTCGTCGGCGCGGGCAACATCGCCCGCGCCGTCCATATGCCCGCGTTCCTCGAACTCCCCTCGGACTTCTCGGTGGCCGGCGCCGTCGACGCCGATGCCACCGCGGCCGGCTCCTTCGCCGACCGCTTCGCGCTCCCCCACCACTCCACGGATCTCGCCGCGTCCCTGAGCGAGGTCCGCCCCGATCTCGTCGTCATCGCCTCGCCACCCGTCGCCCACCGCGAACAGGTCGTCGCCGCCCTGAGGGCCGGGGCCTGGGTGTGGTGCGAGAAGCCGCCCGCGCTCAGTCTCGCGGAGTACGACGCCATGACCGCCGCCGAGGGCGAGCGGGGCCCGTACGCCCCGATCGTCTTCCAGCACCGGTTCGGATCGGGCGCCGAGCACGCCAAGGCCCTCATCGCCTCCGGCGAACTCGGTGCGCCGCTGGTCGCCCACTGCCAGACCACCTGGTACCGCGACGACGCCTATTACGCGGTCCCGTGGCGCGGGAAGTGGGCCACCGAGGGCGCGGGCCCCGCCATGGGGCTCGGCATCCATCAGATCGATCTGCTGCTGGAACTGCTCGGGGACTGGGCCGAGATCCGGGCCATGGCGGGTCGGCTGGCCCGCGATGTCGAGACCGACGATGTCACCACCGCCACCGTGCGCTTCGCCTCGGGCGCCCTTGCCACCGTGGTCAACAGCGCCCTGTCACCGCGTCAGCTGAGCCATCTGCGGATCGACCTGCGGGACGCCACGATCGAGCTGAACCATCTGTACGGATACGGCAACGGAGACTGGGCCTACACCCCGGCCCCGGGTGTCGACCCCGGCCGGGTGGCCGGCTGGACCTCCCCCGGCGAGGACGTCCCCAGCTCGCACAGTGCCCAGCTCCGTTCGCTCCTGGCCGACATGCGGGCGGGCCGGCGGCCCAGGGCGAGTGCCGGGGACGGCCGCCGTTCCCTGGAACTGATCACCGCGATGTACAAGGCGGCGCTCACCGGCCGCCCCGTCCTGGCCGGCGAGATCGGGCCGGGCGACCCGTTCTACACGGCACTGCACGGCTCCGTGCCCGGCTGGGCGCCCTAAGGGCTGTCCCGTAGTCCCTGGCGGGCGCACGACGACAGCTACGGCACCTCGCCGCGTTGTCGGAACGCCCGAATACAGCCAGTATGCGAGCGCCCCTCCGCCTTGCGATGCACCGCATCTGACGCCGCGCGCTGATCCACCAGGGACTACGGGGCAGCCCTTAGGAGCCGGGACGATGACCTGCCGAGGGGACCAGCACGTCGAGCGCGCCCTGCTGCTCACCTTCGACGACCGTCATGTGCACGAATGGGCCGCCACCGCACCGCTGTTCACTTTGTGCGGCGCCCGTGTCGCCTTCTTCATCTGTGAGCCCGACCGGCTCGACCGCGACGACGTACGGCTGCTGCGCCTGCTCTCGGACACGGCCACACCATCGGCTGCCACGGTCTGCGGCACGAGCGGGCGCCCGAGTTCATCGCCACGCACGGCGCGGCCGCCTTTTCCGACCGCGAGGTGGTGCCCGCCCTGGAGTCGCTGCGCCGCCTCGGTTTCCCGGCCCGGAACTTCGCCTGTCCCCGCAGCGCCCGTGACGAGAACAACGACCGGCTGCTGCTCACGCTCTTCGAGCGGCTGCGCGGCGGTGCGTCCGCCGACCGCCGCGCCGGTCCGTCGCTCGCCGACGAGCTGCGTGCCCCGACCGGAGACATCTCCGCCCGGCAGGTCCTGCTGGGGTGATCGGTGGACTCCGGGCGCGGGACCGTCGCGTACGGGGACGATCTGACCGGCGTGGAGACGGCCCTGCGCCGGACCGCCGCCGACGGTGGCGTCACCACGCTCTACGCCCACAGCGTCGCCGACGCCCATGAGGCCAACCATGTGATCCCGGCCCGCCTGGAGAAACTCCTGGCCCTGTCCGACGGGATGTCGCTGCCCTGCGTGGGTTTCGACGAGCTTTCCTGAACCACCACCCCGTCGCACACATTCATTCAGAGGGGCCCATTCACTCATGCACGACGACCGCACACTGACCGAGGAGCGGCTCGAGCGCGCCCTGCGCGAGCGCATCCGCCCGGCCGTCCATCCCCGCACGGCACCCCTGGAATTCGAGGTCTGGCACGCCCCCGGCGAACCGGTGCCGTTCGCCGAGGCGGTGGCCGCCGTCTACAAGCCCGGCGCACCCGGCGACGACTGGGGACCGGCCTGGGGCACCAGCTGGTTCCGGGTGACCGGCCGCGTCCCGGCCGCATGGGCCGGTGAGACCGTCGAAGCCGTCATCGACCTCGGTTTCGCCCGGGACCGGCCGGGGTTCTCCGCCGAGGCGCTGGCCCACCGGCCGGACGGCAGCGTGGTCAAGGCCCTCAACCCGCGCAATACCTGGCTTCGCCTGGGTGAACCGGTCGCGGGCGGCGAGGAGTTCACGTACTACCTGGAGGCGGCCGCCAATCCGGAGATCCTCGACGGTGTCAGTGCGCTCGGCGACCGGGAGACCGCGGGCTGCGAGCCGCTGTACCGCGTCGAACGGATGGACGTCGCGGTCTTCGACCGGCAGGTCTGGGAGCTGGTCCAGGACCTGGAGGTGCTCGACCAGCTGATGCGACAGCTGCCGCTCGGCTCCGCGCGCCGCTGGGAGATCCTGCGCGCGGTGGAACGCTGCCTGGACTCGATCGACCTGGACGCCGTGGGCGCGAGTGCGAGCGCCGCCCGGGAGCTGCTCCGTCCCGTACTCTCCTCCCCCGCACACGCCTCCGCCCACCGTGTGTCGGCGGTGGGTCATGCGCACATCGACTCGGCGTGGCTGTGGCCGCTGCGGGAAGCGGTGCGCAAGGTCGCCCGCACCACCTCCAATGTGGTCGCGCTGATGGACGACCATCCGGATTTCGTCTTCGCGATGTCACAGGCGCAGCAGCTGGACTGGCTGCGGGAACACCAGCCGGCGCTGTACGCACGGGTCAAGGAGAAGGCTGTGGCCGGGCAGTTCGTGCCGGTGGGTGGGATGTGGGTGGAGTCGGACACCAACATGCCGGGCTCGGAGGCGCTGGCCCGGCAGTTCGTGTACGGCAAGCGGTTCTTCCTTGAGGAGTTCGGGGTGGAGACCGAGGAGGTGTGGCTGCCCGACTCGTTCGGGTACTCGGCGGCGCTGCCTCAATTGGTGGCGCTCTCCGGTTCGCGCTGGTTCCTCACGCAGAAGATCTCGTGGAACACGACCAACCCGTTCCCCCACCACTCGTTCCTGTGGGAGGGGCTGGACGGCACCCGGGTCTTCACGCACTTCCCGCCGGTGGACACCTACGTGGCGGAGCTGTCCGGCAAGGAGCTCGCGCACGCCGAGCGGAACTTCCGGGACAAGGGGCGTGCGACGCGCTCGCTCGTCCCGTTCGGCTGGGGGGACGGGGGCGGCGGCCCCACCCGCGAGATGCTCGCGCGCGCCGGGCGGCTCGCGGATCTGGAGGGCTCGCCCCGGGTGACGGTCGAGAGGCCCGCGGACTTCTTCGCCGCCGCCGAGGCCGAGTACGACCGGCCGCCGGTGTGGCTGGGCGAACTGTATCTGGAGCTGCACCGCGGTACGTACACCTCGCAGGCGCGGACCAAGCAGGGCAACCGGCGCAGCGAGCATCTGCTGCGGGAGGCGGAGCTGTGGGCGGCCACTGCGGCTGTGCGAGCCGGATTCCCGTATCCCTACGAGGAGTTGGACCGAATCTGGAAGAGCGTGCTGCTCCACCAGTTCCACGACATCCTGCCCGGTTCGTCCATCGCCTGGGTACATCGCGAGGCGGAGGCCACGTACGCCCGGATCGCCGGGGAGCTCGAGGCGATCGTCGACGCGGCGCAGCGGGTCCTGGCGGGTGCCGCGGACGGCGGTGGCACGGTCGTCTTCAACTCCGCCCCGCACGACCGGGCCGGCGTGGCGGCGGGGGGTGCGGCGCTCGCGCCGGAGCGGGGGGAGCGGCCGGTGCGGGCCGAGGTGTGCGACGGCGGCTTCCGCCTGGACAACGGGCTGCTCCGGGTGACCGTGGACGGGCGTGGCCTGGTGGTCTCGGTCGTGGATCTGGTGGCCGGACGCGAGACGGTCGCCCCGGGCTGCGCGGCGAATCTGCTCCAGGTCCATCCGGATCTGCCCAACCGGTGGGACGCCTGGGACGTCGATGCCTTCTACCGCAATACGGTGACCGACCTGACGGAGGCGGACGTGGTGCGCCCCAGTGGTGACGGCGTCGAGGTGGTGCGTACCTTCGGCTCGTCCCGCATCACGCAGCTGCTGACGCTGCGGCCGGGGGCCCGGCGTCTGGACATCGACACCGAGGTCGACTGGCACGAACAGGAGAAGTTCCTCAAGGCGGCGTTCCCGATCGATGTACGCGCCGACCACTCCACGGCGGAAACCCAGTTCGGACACGTCCAGCGGCCCACCCACACCAACACCACCTGGGATGCGGCGAAGTTCGAGATCTGCGCCCACCGGTTCCTGCACGTCGGCGAGCCCGGCTGGGGCGCGGCGCTGATCAACGATTCGACGTACGGGCACGATGTGGCCCGTACGGTCCGCGCGGACGGTTCCACCACGACCACGGTGCGGCTGTCGCTGCTGCGCGCGCCCCGCTATCCCGACCCGGCGACCGACCAGGGCGTGCACCGGCTGCGGTACGCGCTGCTGCCCGGGGCGACGATCGGCGACGCGGTGTGCGAGGGCTGGCGGTTCAGCCTCCCCGAGCGCCGGGTGCCGGGGAGCTCCGCGGTGGCCCCGCTGGTCTCGGTCGATGACGGTGCGGTGGTCGTGACGGCGGTGAAGCTCGCGGACGACGGCAGCGGGGATGTGGTGGTCCGGCTCCACGAGGCCCACGGCGGACGGGCCTCGGCACGTCTGACGACGGGGTTCGCACTGGCCGGGGCGAGCGTCACGGACCTGCTGGAGCGGCCGCTCGCCGACGAGCCCGCCGAGGTGGTGGGTGACGTGGTGCGGCTTCGGCTGCGGCCGTTCCAGATCGTGACGTTGCGGCTCACCCCGGGCGCCGACGTGTGAGGCGTTCGGGGCGGGTGCGCACCGCTGCGAGCCCGCCCCGTACCCTCATTTCCATGAACGCTGGGGGGCCTGTGCGCCGTGTGATCGACGACCGTTTCGAGCTGGTGGGCAGGCTCGGCAGTGGCGGGATGGGCATGGTGTGGCGGGCTCACGACCTGGCTCTGCACCGCGATGTGGCGCTCAAGGAAGTACGGCCTCCGGACCCCGCGCTCGCCGAGAACGACCCGGAGTCGGCCCGGCTGCTGCGCGAGCGGGTGCTGCGTGAGGCCCGTGCGCTGGCCCGGCTCGACCACCCGGGTGTCGTCACGGTGCACCACATCGTGGACGGCGGCGATCACCCGTACCCGTGGATCGTGATGGAGCTGGTGCCCGGCGCCTCGCTCGCGGAGCGCCTCGCCGAGGGAACACTGACCCCGGTCGAGGCCGCGGAGCTCGGCCGCGGGGTGCTGTCGGCGCTGCGCGCCGCCCACGCCGCGGGAATTCTGCACCGGGACGTCAAGCCCGCCAACGTACTGCTGCGGGCCGACGGCAGCCCGGTGCTCACCGACTTCGGCATCGCGGCGATCCGCGAGTCCACCAGCCTGACGGCGACCGGCTCCATCATCGGCTCCCCCGACTACATGGCGCCGGAGCGGATTCGCGGTGCGGAGGGCGACCCCTCGTCGGACCTGTGGTCACTCGGCATGATGCTGTACGTCGCGGTGGAGGGCCGGCATCCGCTGCGCAGGGCGACGACGCTGGCGACCCTTGCGGCCGTGCTCGACGAGGAGATCCCGCCGCCCCGGCAGGCCGGTCCGCTGGCTCCCGTACTGACCGCGCTGCTGACCCGGGACACGGCGGCCAGGCCCGGCCCCGAGGAACTGGACCGGATGCTGGCGGCGGTGAGCGCGCCTGCCGTGACGCCGCCCGGGCGGGACCCCCGGCTCCCGCAGGATGCCGTAGCGCCGCACCGGGAGCCGCTCACGCTGCGGGACGCGATACCGTCCGGCCCGACCACCGTCCTGCCCACCGCCCCCGTCCGGCGCCCGGCCGACACACCCGGGCCCGGTCGCCGGTCCGTCCCCACTCCCCCGCGTCCGGAGCCCGCGACGCTGGGGACCCAGGAGATCCGTCGCCGGATCCGGCGGGGCCGCGCCGTCGCGATCACCACCACTCTCGCGGGGACCGCCCTGACCGGCGTCCTGGTGTGGTCGTTGGTGCCCGACCCGGACACGAAGACTTCCGGCAGCACCCCGTCCGCCTCGGCCGGGGCCTCCAGCGGTCCCTCGGTCGCCGGGAACGACGAGGCGAGGGAGGCAAACGGGGCGCGGACCAAGGATCTGCTGACGCCCGCCGGGGCCCGGTCCGTCATCGCCGCGCTCAAGCCGGTGATGGGCGGCACCCGGATCACCTCGTTCTCGCTGTTCGAGGAGCACGCGCGCGTCGAGGCCCCGGTCGCGAAGAACAAGAACCTGTACGACGTCTACGCATACCGGGACGGCGAGGCCACCCGCGAACGGGCCGGCGGCACCCTCGCGCCGGGTGCCAGGTCCGTGGACCTGGAGAAGTTCGACTGGGACGCCCTCCCGGGCCTGATCCGCCGGGCGGACAAGGAGCTCGGTGTCGCCGAGCCCACCAGCCACTACGTGGACATCGATGCGGCCTCCCCGTTCGACGACTACCAGCCGACGCTCAGCGTCTACGTCTCGGACGAGTACGGCGGCGCCTACCTGCGGGCCGACATCAACGGCAAGGTGCTCAAGAAGTATCCGCGCAGCGGCTGAGCCCGATGCGACTCAGCCCAACACCCGGGCCAGCACCAGCAGTACGGCGGCGATCACCACGCCCGACATCAGTGCGCGGAAGCCGGCCGGTAGACCGCCGACGCTGCGCTCCACCTCGGCCGTCGGTGGGGTGAGGCTGTTCGCGCGGGCCAGCCACTCGCGCGGAGGGTTGTTGGGGATGACGACCCGCCAGGGCTGCTCGGGGTCGTACTCGACGACCGCCCTGGACCTGTGAAGCAGCCCCTGCAGGTCGAGGGGGTGACGGACCTCGATCCGGTACGGGGGCAGCTCGTCGGACACCACGGTCAGGTCGAAGGCGAACACCGACTTCACGACCTGCCCGTCGGCGGCCGGCCGGCCGTTCTCCTTGTTCACGGCCTTCACCCCGTTGACCACGGCAGGCGCGAAGGCGCGCGGGCCGCCGGAGCGCAGCCCGGGGGCGGCGATGCCCGACTTCATGTCCTCGGCCGCCTTGCCGAACGCCGTCAGGGCCAGGGCCGTCACGGGGAGCGCGAGCATCAGCAGCCAGCGGGGGCCGTCCACGGCGCCCTGGACCACTGCGGCCAGCGCGAGGCCGGTGCCGAGCGCGGACACCACGGTGAACAGCCTGAGGAAGCCGCGCAGGGAGGACGCGGGGGAGGTCGACGTGGTCATGAGAGGCGCAGCACCTTCCGGCGGGGGATGACGACCCTGGTGAGGGCCGGGTCGTCGGGGCGGTCGGCGTCGTACAGGGCGAGGACGTCCCGCCTGAGGGCGACGCGTTCCACGACGGCCGGGACCTCGTGGCGCACCCCGGCCGTGTCGTCGAACACCAAGGTGACCTCTCCGTACTTGCGGCCCACCGACCGCCAGCCCTCCAGCACCGCGTCGGCCGTGGTGTAACGGCGCGAAAGCCTGCGCAGCCCCGCGGTGCGCCGCAGGCTGACGGCCGCGCCCCACCAGGCGGCGAGGCATCCCGCGCCCGCGACGGACCACAGGATGACGAGCCAGGTCGAAACGGAGAAACCGCTGATCGGGAGGAGGAGGCTGAAGGACGGGGTGGTCTCGTACTCGACCAGGCCCTCCGCCAGCGCGTCGTACCAGCCGGCGATCGCGGCGACGGCGCAGAGCGCGACCATCGCCCCGGGCGCGGCCCGGTGCAGGAACCGGGCGCAGAGCAGACCGAGGACGACGGCCGAGCCCGCTCCGATGAGGCCGGACGCGGAAGCGAGCTGATCGCTGGCGCAGCCGCCGGTCCCGTCGCAGCTCCACCGCACGGAAGTGGCCTCGTGACTGGCGATGTACCACATCATCCAGACCTGCCACACCATCAGCGCGCAGGCGATGGCACGCATCGCCTGCGCATAGGCTCTCTGCCGCACTGTCCGCCCTTGTCCTAGCACCGTCGCGGGGCCATGACGTGCCCCGGTGGACCATATACGTGCTGTCCACACTCTGTCCGTGATCCACACCACCACCGGACCGCGACGCGCTCAGCCGGCCCATTCCAAGGTCTTCGGAACCCAGCGGAGTTGAGCGGCCTCCTGGAACATGGCGCCGCCTTCGTGCCCGTTGAACGGGTAGACCTCGATCTCCTTCTCACCCCGGTACGCGTTGTGGGCGGCGAAGACCGTGGACGGCGGGCAGGTCTGGTCCATGAGGGCGACGGAGAAGAGGGCGGGGGCGCGGCCCCGCGCGGCTCTTCGGCCGCAGGTCGTGCCGGACGTAGGCCCACTGGCGGCCGGTTCGGCCCTGGTAGAGGATCGCGTTCACGATCTCCCGCATCGCGTAGGCGCCCTGGTGGCCGCCGACCGAACGGTGCCGGTCCTTCCACGCCGTGATCAGCGCTCGGTCAACGACCACTGCTCGTTCGATAAGTCGCTTGGGTACGGCGTGCGTTCACTCGGCCCGCCACCCCAACAGATCACCGGCTGCGGACCGGCAGTTCCGCCCGCACCCACACCATCAGGCGACGACAGAACCACTCAAAGTCTTACGGACCACCCTCTGGCAGCAACGCCGGTTTCCTGGTCCGTTCCCACTGGGACCCCGGACGCTGAGGGCTCGCCCCGTCCAATGCGACCTGTCGATGACATACCTCCGATGATTTCAACTCTTTATCGCTGCAAGTGCCCTTGACAGGCTTTATTAGGCAGCCTCAAGATCAATAGAACCGATGTTTGAGTCTTCAGTCGGATGCCAGGAGATCCCACTCACACACGGCTGCAGAAGCAGCGGGAGGACAGGGACGATGCACCCCCAAGTCACCAGTTTGACCAGACGTTTGAAGGCGGCGTTCGCGACAGCCGCCCTCGTCGCCGGTTGTGCACTGGCCGTCGGCGGCCCGGCCCAGGCCAGTCCAGCCCCCAAGCCCATCGATGCCTACCCCGCAGCGATTCCGCTGAGCACCGACACGAACATCGCGAACTGGGAGAAGCTCCAGTTCGGCATGTTCGTGCACTGGGGCATGTTCTCCTCCTACGGTGGCTACTACAACGGGGTGCAGCAGACCATCGGCTACCCGGAGCAGATCAAGGCGTGGATGAACATCCCGACCTCCGACTACCTGGCCGGCGCGCACCAGTTCACCGCCGACAAGTTCGATGCCGCCCAATGGTGCGCCACAGCCAAGGCGGCGGGTGCCAAGTACTTGGTGCTCACGTCGAAGCACCACGACGGCTTCGCCATGTGGGACACCGCGACCACCGACTACAACGTCGTCGCTCAGACACCGTTCGGCCGTGATCCCATCAAGGAGCTGAGCACCGCCTGCCGCGCTCAGGGCATGGGCTTCGGTCTGTACTTCTCCATCATCGACTGGACGTTGCAGACCCCCGAGCCGTATCAGAACCTGAACCCGATTCCCGACTCGATGATGCCGTACATCAAGTCGCAGCTGACCGAGTTGCTGACGAAGTACGGGCAGCTCGACGAGCTGTGGTTCGACATGGGCAAGCCGACCGCCGAGCAGAGCGCGGAGATGGCGGCGACGGTGCACCAGCTGCAGCCACAGACCATGGTCAACTCCCGGGTCTGGAACAACAAGGGCGACTTCGAGGTCGGCGGCGACAACTCGGTGCCGACCAAGCAGCTGCAGGCGCCGTGGCAGTCTGCCTACTCGATCTTCCCAAGTTGCTGGGGTTACTGCACCTGGCCGAGCGCCGATCGCTCCGACGCCTCCAAGACGTCCAAGACCACCCAGCAGGTCAGGTCCCTGTTCACCGTGACATCGGGCGGCGGCAACTACCTGTTGAACGTCGGACCGCAGGGCAACGGCGCCATCGACGACTTCCAGGCCGGTGTGATGGCCGGAATCGGCGCCTGGAATGCACGCCACCCCAACGCCGTCGAGGGCGCCCGGCCGACGCTCTACGGCCGGATGTCCTGGGGCGACAGCACGATCAAGGGCAACGCGGTCTACCTCGGTGTGAGCAGCTGGCCGAACGGCGGTGGCGACATCAGGTTGCCCGGTATGGCCAGTACGATCCTCGACGTCACGGTGGACGGCACGGCTGACCAACTGCCGTACCGGATGGACGGCAACGATCTGGTGATCACCCTGCCGGCTCAGCCGACCGATGCCGACCTCCCGGTCATCAAGGTGCACACGGACGGTGCGCCGCTCGTGCGGCCGGCCGGCACCGCCGTCAGCGCGGACCGGCACTTCTCGATCGCCGCCGGTTCTCTGACCAGTCGGCTCTCACCCATCAACGGCGGCCGCAATGCGTCCTCCGTGACCGGGTGGCTGGCCGGCCAGGATGGCAACAGCGGTTGGAACGCGGCCAGGGTCACCGTGTCCGGCACGTTCAAGGCGGACACGAAGTACCGGATCACCCTCGGCGAGACGTCCGTGGTGGCCACTGGAGCGCAGCTGGCTTCCGGAGCGGTGGACGGCCTTCGGTACCGATCGCAACGGATCACGCCGATCACGATCGCGCTGGCCGACCCCGACTACTTCGCTGATCCGTTGGGGGCGACCGTCACGAACATCACCGTCGACGGGTACCGCGGGAACTCCTGAGCGTCCGATCCCGGTGCCGACTTCCCTCCCGAGCCGGCACCGGGGTCCTCTCTCCGGCTCATGAGCGCCGCGGGCGGTGGGGTGCACAGCGCCCTCACCACCCGCGGCGTTCTCACGGCCCCGACGACGTCTCGCGGACGGCCTCGGCGACAACGTCGACGAGCTGACCCGTCTTCTCGTGCACGGCGCGCTGACGCATCGCGGCGGTCAAGTTCCCTCGGGCCAGATGTGTTGCGCGACTTCACGGTGTGGCCGTTTGTTCAGGCGGGGAGGTTCCAGCGCTGCTCGGGGCCTGCTGTGCAGGTCCGGATCAGCAGGTGTGTGCCGTCGTTGCCGTCCCCTTCGGCGTGCAGGCACAGTCCTGACTTGGTGTTCTGCAGGGTCCGGTCTCCTCGTGCGGTCCAGGACTGGGCGGGGGTGCCGTTGCACTGGTAGAGCTGCACGACGGTGCCGTCCGCGGTGGAGCCGTTTCTGACGTCCATGCACTTGCCGTAGGCGCGCAAGGTGCCGTCGCCCGGGACCGTCCAGGTCTGGGCGGGGGTGCCGTCGCACTGGTTGAGCCGCAGAGCGGTGCCGTCGGCGGAGTTGCCGGCCGTGACCTCCACGCACGTGCCGTCGGCGCCGGTGACCGGTCCCGAGGGCGGCGGGGCGGGCAGGGCGTCGCGTACCGCGGTGGCCAGTGCCACCGGGTCGCCCGAGGCCTTGACGGGGTAGGTGTCGCGCTGCTGGTTCCAGGCGTTCTCGACGGCGAACCAGTCGATGGAGACCGGTGCCCGGCCGGTGGCCAGCGCGGTGTCGAGGGAGTCGAGGTACGTGGTCCAGCGCATGGCGTAGAAGTCGGAGACCAGCCCGGACCATTCCCGGTTGGCGTAGTCGCGCAGGCCGCCCGAGTCGCTGCCGGAGCGGTGGCCCCAGGTGGTGAGGATGGAGCGGGCGTCGAACTCGGCCGCCGCCTTCTCCGCCTCCGTGGTGCCCGAGGACTTTGCGTCCTCCAGCCAGGGGCCGAGGAGGAACCGGGTGTCGGTGGCGAGCAGCCGGTCCAGCAGGGCGAGGTCGCTCTTCCATTCGGCGGCCCGCTGCCGGAAGCGGGGCAGGTCCTTGGCGTCGTAGGCTGCCTTGATCTGCGGGAGCAGGGTCCGGCTGTGGTTGGCCAGGGCCTGGCGGGCGACGTCGACCAGGTCGAAGCGGTAGGCGTCTGTGGTCCGCAGTTCGGGTGCGACCTGCAGCAGTTCGGTCAGCGCCCGCTGCACCGTGCTCGGGTCGTAGCGCATCGCGTCGGGGCTCCAGCTGGCCGCCGTGGTCGCCGTCAGCCGGGGGCGGGCGGTGAAGAGGCTGTCCTGGGACTCGCTCCAGGTGCCGGACGGGGTGCTGTACGGACCGCCGCGCAGCAGTTCCCACGCCTTGGCGGCGTGCGGGTCCACGCCGCCGTAGCGGCGCTCCGCATACTGGGCGAACCATGCCTTGTGGTCCACCGGGCCGGTACGCCAGGCCAGTTCGGTGAACAGCTCGTAGGCGACGGGGTTGCCGCCGGTGCCTTCCGGCAGGTAGGCGATGCCCTTCAGCGCGCTGCCAGGCTTGGTGCGCCACTGGTCGAAGCGGTCGGTCCAGACAGCGGTGTTGGCGCCGATGGTGGTGTGGCCGCCGAAGTTGGGGATCGTTCCGAACGCGTAGGGCGCACCGTGCCAGGCGGCTTCCCGGTCGAGGCCGTTGTAGCGGTCGGACAGGCCGTCGACGATGAACAGCTTGCTCTTGTCGACGGCGTCGATGATGTGCGTGGAGGGGTTGTTCTGCCAGCCGAGCAGGGTCCAGGTGGCACCGGGGTGCGCCGTCTGCAGCGCGTTCATCACGGCCTTGGCGGCGTCGCCGATGGGGACGTCGCCCGGCCGTCCGCCCTCGTGGAGCAGGTCCATCTTGTACATCGTGGAGTCACCGAAGAGTTCGCGCTGGTGGCGGTAGAACGAGGCGGCGACCTTGGGGAACATCGGGCTGCGCGGGTCGAGCCAGTCGGGCCGGTCGAAGCCGACCCAGCCGCCCTGCGGAACGACAGGTCCGGTGGGGTTCTTCTCCGTGAACCGCGGCGGGACGGTGCCGTAATAGCCGGGCAGCACCGGGGTCATGCCGAGCTGGCGCAGTCGGTCCGCGATCCTGCGGCCGAGTTCCGCGCGGTCCTTCAGCAGCTGCTCGGAGACGGGGCCGCCGAAGCCGGACATGTTCTGCATCAGCCACCACGGCTGGTGTGCCGGGCCGGGGATCCAGGACCGGAGTTCGTCCTTGGAGTAGCCGAAGTCCTGGAGGGTGTCGTAATAGACGGCGTCAGCGCCCATCTGGACGAAGACCTCGTTCGCGCCGTGCAGGGCGAGCAGGTCGATCTGCTTCTCGTAGGAGGCCCAGTCGCGGTAGGCGCCGGAGTAGCCGTCGTCGGTGTCGTTGAGCGCGAAGCGGTGTGGCACCGAGGCGTCCTTGCGGACGGTGTCGGCGGGGGCGGGCAGTATGCGGGGCAGTTTCGCCGTGCTGTCGCCCGGCCATCCGAGGTCGACTTTCGCGGTGTACTTCAGGTACCAGTTGACGCCGCTGAGGATCACGGCCGGGCTGGTTCCCTGGACATGGAGATCGCCGGCACTGCCGGAGACGGTGAAGTAGTCGCCGGACTCGGGGCGGCTCACCGGGACAAGTGTGAACTGGGAGACGTGGCGCGGCAGCAGCCGTGCGAGCGTTGCCTTGGCCGGACCTGTGGCGAAGGCGGGCCGGCCGGCGGAGGTTACCGCGGCGGCCCCGGTCCGGGTGGCTGCAGTAGTGGCGGAAGTACCTAGGACCGTGGCCGGCACGGCAAGGGCCACGGCCACGAATACGGCGGCCCACGATCTCACTTTTCTCATTGGCTGCCCATCAGAGGGGGATTATTAATGGAGCGTTCGATAATATGGAGGCGGGTGCTGGAGCCCGTCAAGACACCGGACCGCTCGTTGTGGATCGGCTGGGTAGAGTGCCCAGCACGACAGCGAGGAGGGCGGGGGTACTGACGCACATGGCAGCCAGGAGAACAGCGGCGAACGGGCCGCATGTGCTTCGGCAGATGAACGTCGCTGCCGTCCTGGCGGCGCTGCGGGAGGCCGACTCCGCCGCCACCAGCGTCAGCGGCCTCGCCGCGGCCACGGGGCTGTCACGGCCCGCGGTGACGAGAGCCCTGGCGGACCTGCGGGACCGCGGCTTGGTGGAGTTCACATCCACGAGCAATTCGCTGCAGCCCGGACGGCCGGCCCAGTACGCCAGGTTCCGTGCCGAGGCAGGATATGTCGCCGGAGTCGACATCGGACCCCACAAGGTGCTGGTGGCGATCGCAGACCTCGCGGGGCGGGTCCTGACGGTCCACCGCGCAGCGGTGGACGCGGGCACTGACGGGCTGCAGATGTTCGATACCGTTCGCGCCGCACTGACCACCGCGGTCGTGGAGGCGGGAGTTCCGCTGTCCCACCTGTGGGTGGTGACTGTCGGCACGCCCGGCATCGTCGACCGGGACCGCGGCGAGGTACTGCTGGCTCCGAGCATCCCCGGCTGGGCCGGCCTACCCGCGGTGACGCGACTCCGCGACTGGTTGCACTGCCCGGTGTCCATCGACAACGACGTCAACCTCGCCGTCCTCGCCGAGCGACGACGGGGGGACGCAGCCGACGCCGAGACCGAGAGTCTGGTATTCGTGCAGTGGGGTCGGCGCATCGGCTGCGGCATCATCATCAACGGCAAGCCGTATCGCGGGCATTCGGCCGCCGCCGGGGAACTGGGCTTCATCGACCTGGCATCCGCCCCTGACGCACCTCCCGGACCGCGCCCCTCCGACGGCACGGGGCCGTTCGAGCGGTTGGTCGGGGCGGCGGCCATCCATCGGCTCGCCCTGGAGGTCGGCGCGCCGGCAGGCGACGAGGACGACATCGCACCGCTCTTCGAGGCGGCGGCGGCCGGTGACCAGGCAGCCACCGATGTCGTGGAGCGGGTGGCTGCCCGCTTCGCACGCGGTCTGGCCGCGATGCTGCTGGTGCTCGACCCGGACCGTGTCGTCATCGGTGGAGGAGTGTCCCGGGCGGGAGACGTCCTGCTGGAGCCGGTCCGCCGTCATCTGCACCTTCACGCCCTGGTACCGGTCACCGTGCATGCGTCGACGCTGGGGGAACAAGCCGTGGCGCTGGGCGCGGTGCGCCATTCCCTGGACGTTGCGGAGGAGCGGATGCAGGGAACGCCCCAGGTCTGAGCAAGCGCCGCGTGCACGGGAGCCCCGGGTCTGCCGGTGGGCGTATCCGCACTATCTCGCTGCGACGCGGGGGGCCCGACGGCGTCGAGACGGTCGAGCGTCAGGCGTACGGCGCCGATGACCACGGATTCCTCGCCGAGCGTGAACAGCGCGACGTGCGACGGGTCCAGGCAGAGTTCGGACAGCTGCGCCCGCAGAGGTTCGGCCAGGGCGTCGCCGGCGCGCGAGTAACCGCCGCCGATCACCAGCAGGTCCCGGTTGACCGTCAGGATCAGGGCTGCCGCTCCCTGCGCCGGACCGCGGGCGAACCGGCGCACGACGCGCTGAGCCTCGGTGTCTCCGGCGGCCGCAGCGGTGAACACCTTCTGGGCGTCTACGGTGTCGCGCAGTGTCGGTGTCGGCCACCCGACCGGTTCCAGGGCGACGCCCGCGGAGGGCCGGAGCCAGCCGGTCAGGATTCCGGCAACGATCGCGGTGAGCACCCAGAAGTACAGCTGTTTGTACCAGGGCTTGGACGGCGGTGCGGCAGGGGACTGGCTGGGGATGGTGGACGCGGTTGCTGCCATGGCGTTTCTCCTCGTCGAGGAACGTGGATGCAGCCGGGACGCGGTGCGGCCTGCCGGGGTGGCGACCGGTCGGGAGGCGCGGCTCGGTGGCGGACGGATACGGGTGTCATGTGCGGGACGGTCGTTCCGCAGGGGGCGGCCGGGGCGGGGTCGTCCGTGCCGCCCCCTGGCCGTGCGCGGTGTCAGAGCAGTTCGAGGAGTTTCTCGGTGAACTCGGTGGTGGTGGCGTCGCCGCCGAGGTCGGGGGTGCGCAGGTCGGTCTTGGCGAGCACCGCGGCGATGGCGTCGGTGACGTCCTTGGCCGCCTCACTGTGGCCGAGGTGATCGAGCATCATGGCCGCCGACCAGATCGCCCCGAGGGGATTGGCGATCCCGCGGCCGGCGATGTCGGGGGCGGAGCCGTGGACCGGCTCGAACATCGAGGGGAATTCGCGCTCCGGATTGAGGTTGGCGGCCGGGGCGATTCCGATGGAGCCGGCCACGGCGGCGGCCAGGTCGCTGAGGATGTCGCCGAAGTGGTTGGAGGCGACCACCATGTCGAAGCGGGCCGGGTCGAGGACGAACTTGGCGGCCAGTGCGTCGATGTGCTCCTGGTCCCAGGCCACCTGCGGACGGTCGGCGCCGCGCTCGGCGACCAGCTCGTCCCAGAACGGCATGGTGTGCACGATGCCGTTGGACTTGGTGGCCGAGGTGAGCTTTCCGCTGCGCTGTGCGGCGAGCTCGAAGGCGTAGTCGAGGACGCGGGTCACCCCGGCGCGAGTGAGCACGGCCTCCTGCACGGCCATCTCCTCCGGAAAGCCCCGGTTGAGCCGGCCGCCGATCTCGCTGTATTCGCCCTCGACGTTCTCGCGGACAACGACGAAGTCGACTTCTCCTGCTGCGGCGGCTCGCAGCGGGCTGTCGACTCCCTCGAAGACACGGATGGGGCGGAGGTTGACGTACTGGCGAAAGTTCCGCCTGATCGGGATCAACAGTCCCCACAGGGAGACGTGGTCGGGCACTCCCGGGTATCCGACCGCGCCGAGCAAGATGGCGTCCTTGTCCCGCAGCTGGTCGAGGCCGTCCCTGGGCATCATCGCGCCCTTACGGACGTACCGCTCGCACGACCAGTCGTAGGAGGTGTACGAGAGACCGAAGCCGTGGCGGGCACCGACGGCGTCGAGGACTTGCTGGGCGGGCGGCAGGACCTCGGCTCCGATGCCGTCGCCGGGGATGAGTGCGATGTGGTGGTGGGTCATGGCCTGATTGCAGCAATCAGGCCACAGGAGCGTCCAACACGCTCTGCCGATCTGCCTTATAAGCGATAACTATTAACGCTCGATGGCGGCAAGCGCGCAGGACAGGAAGGCCCGAGCGGCCGGCGACTGCTCAGCCCGCCGGCTGACCAGGACGATCCGCAGCGTCGTCTTCGGCATGCGAGATCACCTCCTTGCCGGCAACCCGCCCCGACGTCGCAAGGAGACCCAGCTCGGCAGCACCGGTGCGCACCATGTCGATGACATCGCGCGAGGTGAAGGCAGCCCGGATGTTCACGGACACACCGGGATACCGGTCGCTGAAACCACGGATCATCGCCGTCAACGGCTCCACGGCCTGAGACGGCATGGCGGCAATGTCCAGTCGCCCCTCACGCAGTTCGTGCACGGCAGCGACACTGGCGCGGGCCGTCTCCAGACTCCGCACGGCCGCCCGCGCGGGTTCGATCAACGCCGTCCCCGCCTCGGTGAGCACGGCCCGGCGGCCGATACGGTGAAAGAGACTGCTGCCCAGATCCCGCTCCAGCGCCTGAACAGCCTGGGAGAGCGACGGCTGAGAAAGATAAAGAGCCGATGCCGCCCGGTTGAAACCACCGTGATCCACGATCGCAAGAAAGTATTCCAGCTGCCGAACATCCATACCCCGCATCCTCGCGCCAGCGCCCAGCTCTTCTCTTTCGACCAGGAAGCCTCCCGGCGGGCAACAAGCCGGGAGGTCAACGCGGCACTGACCGCCTTGGTGGCTCAGAACCTGCCGGCCGTGGCAGCCCGGCAGCAAGCCTTCGGGAGATGGTGGGTGAAGCAGTGCCCTTGGTGGCGCCGCACGCCCCGCATGTGGTTGTTCTTGCTTCGTTCTAAGTAGCAGGGGCGGTAGGGCTCGAACCTGCGACGCGCGGTCATACGCCTGAGCGCCGCGCAGCGGCGCGCTGAGCAGCGGCGGACTGTCAGTGCCTCTCCATACGATGTCGTCCAACTGTGTGGTAAAGGGGTGGATGTGGCAGTAGCCGAGCAGGTGCTCAGTAGGGACCGGGGGAACCAGCCGCTCTGGGTGTGGATCATGGTCCTAACCGCCCATGGCGGTCGCTGCGTGTACTGCGACGAGAGGCCATCGGAAACCCTGGAGCACGAGGCACCGTTGGCGAGTGGAGCGGGGCGGGACATCTGGTGGAACCTCGTACCCGCCTGTGACCGGTGCAACGGCTGGAAACAGAAGAAGAGTGCAACCGAGTGGGCACGCGATATGAAGCTGCATCACGCCCACCCGAAGGCCGGCTTCGCCCGCAACGCACTTCCGCTTCACGCCGTCGAAGGGATTAAGGACCGCATAGCCCAGGTGCAGCGCGAGATACAGGACGCTGCCCGGCGTACGTGGTTCGAACGTCACTACGCACGCAGGAGCACACCGCGACTTCGGCGCGAGAAGCATGAGGAAGTCGAAGGGTGCACGAGGGCACTGACGCGCTACCCCTACCCGCCGTGGGAGTCGCCGGAGGGCGGGCACTCAGAGAAGGTCTGCATGCGCATCCTGTGCTGCGGATACCACCAAAAGGACTCCCTTCCAGTGTTCGTCACGTTGCCCAAGACTGATCGCGAAGACCTGGAGCGGATGGCGTATGCGAAGGGGCTGTGGATCGGAGACCTGATCGGCACTCTGCTGAAGCCGGCACTCGAAGAGTGGCGCCAGTCTCAACCTGCCGACGATGGCGAAGACCCTCAAGGCGGCGCATAGCCGCCCCTCTGTCCAGCCCAGTGCGGGTCACCCCCACTCGCACCCGATCCCGTCCCCGTCTCGGTCGAGATGCGGCCGCGCGGCCTCGTGGAGGTCGTATTGCCGATACCGTGCGGTGTCTACGGCGTCAAATAGCGGGCGCCGAAATCTGGAGGCTCCACCCCATGCT
>NZ_JBHVFF010000059.1:0-34086 GCF_042801895.1 Streptomyces sp. NPDC057543
GTCGCCGGACGGACTCAGCCGGCTCCCCCGGCGGCTCCCTGCTGCTGCTTCACGAGGTCGGTGAAGTCGACCGTGTCATTGGCCGGGGGCTCCTCGACCGAGACCTTCGTGCCGTAGTCGCTGTAGTACACCGTCGAATTCAGTTCGCCGGTCTTCATCTGGCCGCGCTCGGTCTTCTTGACCAGCAGATCGTTCTCGTCGACCCAGATGTCGACCTGCTCCGTGGTGATCCCGGCGTCGCTCAGCTGCTTCTTCAGCTGGTCGAGCTGGTCGGCGTCGAGCTTGGAGTTCTTCGCGGTCAGCGCGGCGACGTCGACGGTGCCGGAGTAGTGCGTGGCGGAGACGCCGCGTACGTCCTCCTGGCCGACCTTCTTCACGTCACCGGAGGCCAGCAGGGACTTCACCCCCTGGTCGGGGGTGGTGTTCTGCATCTGCTGCTTCATCGCCTCGCCGGAGGCGCCGGCGAGCTTGGCGAGGTCGGCGTAGCCGTAGTTGATCCAGTGCTTGCCGCCGGCCTGCCTGGCGAAGGCCTCGCCCATGTTGACGGCGTAGCCGTCCTTGAAGTAGCGGGCCTGCATGGCGCCCGTGCCACCGTTCTGCTTCATGGCGTCCGCCATGGTGCCCCCGGTGTAGGTGATCTCCATGGTGCCGGTGAGACCGTCGGTCCAGTCGATGGTGCCGCTCTGCTTCATGGACATGGTGGTGCCCATCTGCGTGGTGCCCTCGACCTTCGCCGAGCTCTCCCCGCCGGTCTTCTTCTGCACATCGAGCAACGCGGCTATCGGGTCGGCCTTCACCACGGCGCTGCCGCGGTTGTCGCCGCCCTTGTCGTCCGATCCGCCGCAGGCCGCGACCGACGTCAACGCCGCCGCCACCGCTACCGACAGACCCACGCTTCGTACGGTACTGGTCCTCATGTCCGCTTCCACCCCTCGTTCGGCTCTCGGAGCCTGACGGTAACGCACAGCTCCGACACAGCCACCGGCTACATACGGATACGAGGACGGGCCCCGCACCTCGAAAGGTTGCGGGGCCCGTCAATGTCACACGTGACGCGGCTTGCTGCCGAGCGCTGGGGCTCAGACGGCGGCCGGGTCCTCCTCGACGAGGAGGTTACGGGTGCGGTTGGCGTCCAGCGGGATGCCGGGGCCCATCGTGGTGGCCAGGGTGGCCTTCTTGATGTAGCGGCCCTTGGCGGCGGACGGCTTCAGACGGAGGATCTCCTCCAGCGCCGCTGCGTAGTTCTCCACCAGCTTGGTGTCGTCGAACGAGACCTTGCCGATGATGAAGTGCAGGTTCGAGTGCTTGTCGACGCGGAACTCGATCTTGCCGCCCTTGATGTCGTTGACAGCCTTCACGACGTCGGGGGTGACGGTGCCGGTCTTCGGGTTCGGCATCAGACCACGCGGACCGAGCACCCGGCCGAGGCGGCCGACCTTGCCCATGAGGTCCGGGGTGGCGACGACGGCGTCGAAGTCCAGACGGCCCTTCGCCACCTCGTCGATGAGCTCGTCGGCGCCGACGATGTCGGCGCCCGCGGCTTCCGCGGCCGCAGCACGGTCACCGGTCGCGAAGACCAGGACCCGGGCGGTCTTGCCGGTGCCGTGCGGGAGGTTCACGGTGCCACGGACCATCTGGTCGGCCTTGCGAGGGTCGACACCCAGGCAGAACGCGACCTCGACGGTGCCGTCGAACTTGGTGGAGGCGGTCTCCTTGGCGAGACGGACGGCCTCGAGCGGGGCGTAGTTGCGCGCCCGGTCGACCTTGGCGTCCGCAGCGCGGAGGTTCTTGCTGCGCTTCACTTCTGCTCCTGTGGTTTCAGGGTGTGGAGTCGTGGTGCGGGCCAGCGCTTGGCCCTACCACTGAGGACGTGAGGGGCTGAATCAGCCTTCGACCGTGATGCCCATGGAACGGGCGGTGCCAGCGATGATCTTCGACGCGGCGTCGAGGTCGTTGGCGTTCAGGTCGGGGAGCTTCGTCGTGGCGATCTCACGGACCTGGGCAGCCGTCAGCTTGGCGACCTTGGTCTTGTGCGGCTCGCCGGAGCCCTTCTCCACGCCCGCGGCCTTGAGGATCAGCTTCGCGGCCGGCGGAGTCTTGGTGACGAAGGTGAAGGAGCGGTCCTCGTAGACCGTGATCTCCACCGGCACGACCATGCCACGCTGCGACTCGGTCGCGGCGTTGTAGGCCTTGCAGAACTCCATGATGTTGACACCGTGCTGGCCGAGCGCGGGGCCGACCGGCGGGGCCGGGTTGGCCGCACCGGCGTTGATCTGGAGCTTGATAAGCCCCGTGACCTTCTTCTTCTTGGGAGGCATTGCTCTCTCCGGGTCCTAGTGAGAGTGTTTCGCCGCCGTCCGGTCATCCGGATGGAGGCATACCGCACAACGATAACGGGTATGGCTGCGCGACCAAAAACCGAGCAGGTCAGACCGGCCGTGGAGCCGGTCTGACCTGCTGGGTAGGCATGTGTCCAGAATCTGGCCGAAAGCCGCTAGTTCTTCTGGATCTGGTCGAAGCTGAGCTCGACCGGGGTCTCGCGGCCGAAGATCTCGACGAGACCCTTGACCTTCTTCGAGTCGGCGTTGATCTCGTTGATCGTCGCCTGCAGCGTCGCGAACGGGCCGTCGGTGACGGTGACCGAGTCGCCCACCTCGAAGTCGAGCACCTGCACCTCGACCTTGCGGGACGGAACCGGCTTGCCCTCGGCCTCGGCGGCCTCACGGGCGGCCTTCTCCTCGGCCTCCGGGGCGAGCATCTTGACGATCTCGTCGAGCGTCAGCGGGTACGGGTCGTAGGCGTTGCCCACGAAGCCGGTGACGCCGGGGGTGTTACGGACGACGCCCCAGGACTCGTTCGTCAGGTCCATGCGCACCAGGACGTAGCCCGGCAGCTTGTTCTGGCGGACGTTCTTGCGCTCGCCGTTCTTGATCTGGACGATCTCTTCCTCGGGCACTTCGGCCTGGTAGATGAAGTCCTCGACGTTGAGCGAGACGGCGCGCTGCTCCAGGTTGGCCTTCACGCGCTTCTCGTAACCGGCGTACGTGTGGATGACGTACCACTCGCCGGGAAGGCCGCGCAGTTCCTCGCGCAGGGCCGTGACGGCGTCGACGGGGGCGGCCGGCTCGGCCTCCTCCGCGGCTTCCTCGTCGCCCTCGGCGGGCTCGTCGTCGTTCGCGTCGCCCTCGGAACCGGCTTCGGCCTCGGCGTCGTCCTCGGTGTGCAGGGCCGCCTGCTCGGCGGGCTCACCTGCGGCGGCGTCGGCAGCTTCAGCCTGGTCCGGCTCCTCGGCGTCCGCCGCCTCGACGATGTCGAGCTCGTCCTCGGCGGACTCGAAGGCGCCCGCCGTCGGCTCGACGGCGTCGTTCAGGTTCGGGTCAGACACGGTGGCTGCTTCTTCCTGGATACAAATGGGTGGAACATGCGAAAGGGGCGCCCATGAGGCGCCCTCCGCGGGATCAGCCGAAGACGTACTTCACGACCCGCTGGAACCCGAAGTCAATCACGGTCACCAGGCCGATCATGACGACGACGAAGACAATCACCACGGTGGTGTATGTCGTCAGCTGATTACGAGTCGGCCAGACAACCTTGCGCAACTCGGCGACGATCTGGCGGTAGAACAGCGCGAGGCGACCCAGGGGGCCCTTCTTTCCGCGCTTGCCGCCCTTCCGAGTCTTCTTCTTCGACTCGGGTACTTCATCCTCAGCATCAGGCATGTCGATGGAGCCCACGGCGTCCGTCACGCTTCTCACCTGATTCCGGGTCATGGCCGTGCCGCGCCCGGTGGAGCCGCACGGCGGTGCATTGAAGTACGTACATGCGCACACTTCCTGGCGAGGGAGTGTGTAGCAGGGCCGGAGGGACTTGAACCCCCAACCGCTGGTTTTGGAGACCAGTGCTCTACCAATTGAGCTACGACCCTTTGTGGTTTCCACCAACCTACCGCATCTTCCCGGATGCTCCAGGTGCGAGAACGATGTGGCTGGTGAAGGCCAACGACAGGTGAGTGTACGTGTTCAGCGGCCCGGCGTCGAACAGATAGCTCCCGACAACTCCTGGTCGCATGTTGTCCGCATGGTGTCCGAGTCCTGTCCGGTCCCTGAAACCCGTGTGCCTACAGGGATCGCGGTCTGGGACCATGGGGGCCATGAGCGCTGCAACTTCTCCGTCCGAGCGCCGGGTCTCCGCCCGCATCGGTGCAATCTCCGAGTCCGCCACCCTCGCCGTCGACGCCAAGGCCAAGGCCCTCAAGGCCGCCGGCCGTCCGGTGATCGGCTTCGGTGCCGGTGAGCCCGACTTCCCGACCCCGGGATACATCGTCGAGGCCGCGGTCGAGGCCTGCCGCAACCCGAAGTACCACCGCTACACCCCGGCGGGAGGCCTTCCGGAGCTCAAGACCGCCATCGCGGAGAAGACGCTGCGCGACTCCGGCTACGAGGTCGACGCCTCCCAGATCCTGGTGACCAACGGCGGCAAGCAGGCCATCTACGAGGCGTTCGCCGCGATCCTCGACCCGGGCGACGAGGTCATCGTCCCGGCGCCGTACTGGACCACGTACCCCGAGTCGATCCGTCTCGCCGGCGGTGTCCCGGTGGAGGTCGTGGCCGACGAGACCACCGGCTACCGGGTCTCCGTCGAGCAGCTGGAGGCCGCGCGCACCGAGCGTACGAAGGTCGTCCTGTTCGTCTCCCCGTCGAACCCGACCGGTGCGGTGTACAGCGAGGCCGACGCCAAGGCGATCGGCGAGTGGGCCGTCGAGCACGGCCTGTGGGTGCTCACCGACGAGATCTACGAGCACCTGGTCTACGGCGACGCGACGTTCACCTCGCTGCCCGCACTCGTTCCCGCGCTGCGCGACAAGTGCATCGTGGTCAACGGCGTCGCCAAGACGTACGCGATGACCGGCTGGCGCGTGGGCTGGCTCATCGGCCCGAAGGACGTGGTCAAGGCCGCGACCAACCTGCAGTCGCATGCCACGTCCAACGTCTCCAACGTCGCCCAGGTCGCCGCGCTGGCCGCCGTCTCCGGAGATCTGGACGCGGTCGCCGAGATGCGGAGCGCTTTCGACCGGCGCCGGCAGACCATCGTCCGGATGCTCAACGAGATCGACGGGGTGCTGTGCCCGGAGCCCGAGGGCGCGTTCTACGCGTACCCCTCGGTCAAGGAACTGCTCGGCAAGGAGATCCGCGGCAAGCGCCCGGCCACCTCGGTCGAGCTGGCGGCGCTGATCCTGGACGAGGCCGAGGTCGCGGTCGTACCGGGTGAGGCCTTCGGCACACCGGGCTACCTGCGGCTCTCGTACGCCCTGGGCGACGACGACCTCGTCGAGGGCGTCTCGCGGCTCCAGAAGCTGCTGGGCGAGGCCAAGGCCTGAGCACGTCCTGAATTCTGTGCGTGACCCCCGGCTCCGGCCGGGGGTCGCTTTTTTGTTCGGTGGTCAACCCGATAGGGAAAGCGGCTACCGCTGAACCCCACGTGTGCGGCAGGATCTCCGAATGGAGCGTGATGTACGGCTGTTGCCCAAGGCCCACCTGCACCTGCATTTCACCGGGTCGATGCGGCCCACGACCCTGCTCGAACTCGCCGACAAGTACGGCGTGCACCTGCCGGAGGCCCTGACCGGCGGCGAGCCGCCCAGACTGCGGGCGACGGACGAGCGCGGATGGTTCCGCTTCCAGCGGCTCTACGACATCGCCCGGTCCTGTCTGAGGGCCCCCGAGGACATCCGGCGGCTCGTGCGCGAGACGGCCCAGGAGGACGTCGCGGACGGCTCCGGCTGGCTGGAGATCCAGGTCGACCCCACCTCGTACGCCCCGCTCCTCGGCGGGCTGATCCCGGCGATCGAGATCATCCTGGACGCGGTGGACAGCGCCTCGCGCGAGACCGGTCTGCCGATCCGGGTGGTGATCGCGGCGAACCGGATGAAGCACCCGCTGGACGCCCGGACCCTGGCCCGGCTCGCGGTGCGGTACGCGGACCGGGGCGTGGTCGGATTCGGGCTCTCCAACGACGAGCGGCGCGGGATGGCCCGGGACTTCGACCGGGCCTTCGCCATCGCCCGCGACGGCGGTCTGCTGGCGGCCCCGCACGGGGGCGAGCTGGCCGGGCCTTCGAGCGTGCGGGACTGCCTGGACGATCTCGGCGCGGCCCGGATCGGGCACGGCGTACGGGCCGCCGAGGATCCCCGGCTGTTGCGCAGGCTGGCCGAGCGGGGAGTGACCTGCGAGGTGTGCCCGGCGTCGAACGTGGCGCTGGGCGTCTACGAGAAGCCGGCCGACGTACCCCTGCGCACTTTGTTCGAGGCCGGGGTGCCGATGGCGCTGGGCGCGGACGATCCGCTGCTCTTCGGCTCCCGGCTGGCCGCGCAGTACGACCTCGTACGGCGCCACCACGCGTTCACGGACGAGGAGCTCGCGGAACTGGCCCGGCAGTCGGTGCGGGGCTCCGCGGCTCCGGCCGCGGTTCGGACCGAGCTCCTGGCGGGCATCGACGACTGGCTGTCGAAGCCGGCGGACTGAGACCGACCGGCCGACGGGCGCTGTCTACGCCACGAGCCCCTGTATCAGCGCCCTGGCCACGGACGCGGCGAACGCGTCGAGGGACTGCGGCGGCCCCCCGGCCTCCGTGGCGTCGTAGGCGAAGGCCCGCTGCGCACAGGCGCCCAGGAGCAGCGAGGCGGCCGCGTAGGTGTCCGCGTCGGCCCGCACCCGGCCGGCTGCCTGTTCGGAGCGCAGATACGCGTCGAGGCCGCGGATGGGCATATGGGGGCCGGTGCCCAGCTCCCTCATCGCGTCGTTGTGGCGTTCCTTGAGCCTGGGCTCGGCATACAGCGAGGCGGCGATCGGGAAGCTCTGCTCGTAGAAGCGGGCGGCCTGTCGGGCGATCTCGGTGAGGTTCTGCTCGACGGTCCGTTCCGCCGCCCCCGGTGACACGACGAGTCGCTTCAGCAGCGGGTTGAGCTTGGGCAACCGTTCCTTGAGTACGGCCACGAACAGCTCCTCCTTGCTCGGGAAGTGCTTGTAGAGCGCGGCCTCCGAGCAGCCGGCGGCTCGGGCGATCTCCTTGGTGGTGGCGCGGGCCAGGCCGATGGTGAGCATCAGCTGGTGGGCTGCGTCGAGTATGCGGACGCGGGCCGGCTTCTGCTCCATGTGCACTCCAATGAAGCTTGACGAGGTGGTGAGTATCCACTCACTGTAGAGGTGAGTGAATACTTACCCACCCCGGGAGGGTGCGCAATGAGGATCACAGTGTTCGGGGCGACGGGCGGTGTCGGCCAGGAGATCGTCCGCCAGGCGGTGGCGGCGGGCCATGAGGTGACGGCGGTGGTCCGCGATCCGGCGCGACTGCCCGTCCCGCTCTCCGATGTACAGGTCCACGCCGCGGCGCGCATCGACGATCCGGAGGCGCTGCGCGAGGCGGTCGCGGGCCGGGACGCGGTGCTCTCCGGGCTCGGCTCGCGCGGCCGGAAGGCCGACGGTGTCGCCGAGCGGCTGACCCGGTCGGTGCTGGAGGCGATGGAGGCCGAGGGCACGCGGCGGCTGCTCGTGGTCAGCGCGGCCCCGGTCGGCCCCCGGCCGGCCGATGACCCGCTGGTGGACCGGATGCTCCGCAAGGTGGTCGGGGCGATCCTCAAGGAGGTCTACGCGGACCTGACACGGATGGAGGCGGCGCTGGCCCGGAGTGCGACGGACTGGACGTCCGTACGGCCGCCGAAGCTCACCAACGGGCCGCTGACGGGGAAGTACCGGACGGCCTTCGGCAGCAGCCCCCGCAGAGGCCGGACCATCTCACGGGCCGATGTGGCACACGCGATGCTGTCGCTGATCGACGATCCGGCCGCGGTGAAGCAGGGCGTGGGCGTGGCGTACTGAGCCACGCGCCTTCTACAGGCTCACGCCGACCGTCACCGGTTCGTTGACGAGCGTGACGCCGAATGCCTCGTGCACCCCGGCGACGACCTCACGGGCGAGCGCGAGGAGGTCCTCGGTGGTCGCGCCGCCGCGGTTGGTGAGCGCGAGGGTGTGCTTGGTGGAAATGCGGGCCGGCCCTGTGCCGTAGCCCTTGGTGAAACCGGCCTTGTCGATGAGCCAGGCCGCGGAGGTCTTGGTGCGTCCCCCGTCCGCGGGGAAGGCGGGGGGCGTCACATCGGGGCCGAGCCGGTTTTGGGCGCGGGCGAGGAACGCCTCGTACTCCGCCTCCTCCAGGATCGGATTGGTGAAGAAGGAGCCGGCCGACCAGGAGTCGTGGTCCTCCGGGTCCAGCACCATGCCCTTGCCGGCGCGGAGCCTGAGCACCGTTTCGCGGGCGGCCGCGGCGGGCACGCGCTCACCGTGTTCCACACCCATGGCGCGGGCCGTTTCGGGATACTTCAGGGGGGCGGACAGACCGCCCGCATCTTCCAGCTCGAAACGGACACGCAGCACCACGAACCGGTCGGGTTCGGCCTTGAAGCGACTGTGTCGGTACGAGAATGCGCACTCGGTGTTCGGGATGGTGACCGTTTCGCGGGTGTACCGGTCGTAGGCGACGACCTCCGTGATGGTGGAGGAGACCTCCTGGCCGTAGGCGCCGACGTTCTGGATCGGCGTCGCGCCGGCGGATCCCGGGATTCCGGCCAGGCACTCGATGCCCGCGAGACCGGCGTCGACGGTACGGGCGACGGCGTCCGTCCAGACCTCTCCGGCGGCCAGTTCCAGCGTCGTACCATCCAGCGCGAAGCCCTCGGTCGCGATGCGCAGGGCGGTGCCGTCGAAGCCCTTGTCGCCGATGACGAGGTTGCTGCCGCCCCCGATGACGAGGAGCGGGGTGCCGCTCTCGTCGGCCTCGCGCACGGCTTCGATCACCTCGGCGTCGGTCGTCGCCGTGAGGAGGCGGGCGGCGGGACCGCCGAGCCGGAAGGTGGTCAGGGGGGCGAGGGGCGCGTCGTGGAGTTCGTGCACGGGGACAAGAGTACGGTCCGTGCCCCCGCCGCTCGGGCGGGACCACGGACCGTACGCACGGGGCCGCGGCTCAGACGGCGACGGACACGCGCTCCTCCGCCGTCCCGTCCGCCGTCTCCGGCGCGGGGGCCGAGGCGTGGCGGCGGCCCGGGATGAGCAGGGCGACCAGGGCGGCCAACGCCACCACACCCGCACCCATCCACACCGCCGGAACGGTCCCGTCCGTGAAGGACCGCGCGGATTCGTACCCGCCCCGCGACGAGAAGACCGTGGCAAGCACGGCGACTCCGAGCGCTCCGCCGACCTCGCGCAGGGCGTTGTTGGCGCCGGAGGCGATGCCCTGCTCCGCGGGAAGGACGCTGGACATCACGAGACTGGCGGCGGGCGCGAAGTACAGAGCCATGCCGATCCCGCCGGCGATCAGGCCGGGCAGCTGCGAGGCGTACGAGGCGTCCGGGCCGATGACCAGCGCGAAGAGGGCGAGTCCGACTGCCTGGAGGGCGAGCCCGGCCACGACCACCGGACGGCCGCCGAAGCGGTCGGAGAGCACCCCCGCGACGGGTGCGACCAGCATCGGCATTCCGGTCCAGGGCAGCATCCGCAGGCCGGCCTCGGTGGGCGAGTAGCCCAGCACGCCCTGGAAGTACTGGCTGATCAGGAAGATCGACCCGAACATCCCGAGGAACATCAGCAGGCCGGCCATGTTGATCCCGAAGAACGCGCGGCTGCGGAAGAGCCGCATGGGCAGCATCGGGTTCTTCGCGTGGAAGCCGTGGTAGATGAAGCCGCCGACGAGCGCGGCACCGGCGATCAGGGCCGTGAGGACGGTGGGGCTGGTCCAGCCGTCGGAGTTGGCGTTGACCAGGCCGTAGACGATGCCGAAGAGTCCGCCGCTGACCAGGAGTGTGCCGGGGATGTCGAGCCGCGAGTCCGGCGCGTGCGACTCCGCCAGACGCAGTCGCGCCAGGGGGAGCAGTGCCAGACCGATCGGGACGTTCAGCCAGAAGATCCACTGCCAGGAGAGGTGCTCGGTGAGGCTGCCGCCGATCAGGGGGCCACTGGCCACGGCCAGTCCGGTGACGGCGCCGAAGATGCCGAGCGCGGCACCGCGACGGGCGGGTGGCACGGCGGCCGTGAGCAGGGTGAGCGTCAGGGGCATCATGATCGCGGCGCCCACGCCCTGGACCGCCCGGAAGGCGATCAGCTCGTTGATCCCGGGCGAGAGGGCGGCCGCGGCGGAGGCGCCGGTGAAGACGGTGAGCCCGGTGAGGAAGAGCCGGCGGCGGCCGAACCGGTCGCCGAGGGCGGCCCCTAACATCAGCAGCACGGCGAAGGTGAGGGTGTAGGCGTTCACCGTCCACTCGAGCTCCGCCAGCTCGCCGCCGAGGCTCTCGCGGATGGAGGGCAGGGCGGTGGTGACGACGAGGTTGTCGAGGCCCGCCATGAATCCTGCGACGCTGGTGATGACGAGGGCCCAGACCGCGCCTGAGCGGCCTGTCGTGTGCTGTTTCACTGCTCCCCCTGGGGATTAGTTATCAATTACTAATTTCTCTGGGCAGAAAACCGGGCATAACCCGGGTCGCGCTGTTCAGGCGATCGGCCTTGCCGAGTCATAGAACCCCGACCAGATCCGGTGACCGGCCGGGAAGCCGAGCGAGGTCAACGTATTGATGAGCATGCCGAACGCCCAGAACGTCGTCGTTTCCTTGACGTCGGCACCCAGGATGAGATCGGCCTCGTCCCACATCTTCAGCCAGGCGGCACGCACCGCGTCGCCGAGTTCATGGTCCCCCGAGGCATCGGCACTCGCGACGGCCGCATAGGCCTGCATCTGCATCTGGAGCTTGTCGGGGTCGTCGACGATGAGCCGCCGGTACGCGGCAGCCATCGCCCTCACCGCCTCTTCGCCCTCAAGCCCCTCGGCGGCCTCGGCGAAGACCTTCCGGGTGTCCGCGAGGCACCGCTCGACGGCCGCGAGGAACATGGCCTGCTTGTTGGGGAAGAGGCGGAACAGGTACGGCTGCGAGACGCCGACGCGCTTGGCGATCGCCTCGGTGGAGGTGGCTGCGTAACCACCTCGGGCGAACTCGGTGATCGCCGCACGAATGACGCTCTCGCGCCGCTCTTCCGCACTCATCCTTGCCATGGCACTAAGTTAGTACTCAATCACTAACTTCGTCAACCGGTACACCGAGTAGGGCATGCGCAAGAAACGCGTAGGGCCTGTCCGCCGGATCAGGGTCGGACAGGCCCTACGGAGCGCCGCCCCATGGACAGTGCCCCTACGCCACACTCGAATCAGCCGAGCCGCACCACGGCGCGGGACATGCCCAGCACCTTCTTGCCGTCACTCATGGCCGTCAGGTCCACCCGCACCTGCTTGTCGTCCAGCAGGGCGGCCACCTTGGCGCTGACCTCGATCAGGGCGCCCTTGTCGTCGTTGGGCACGACGACCGGCTTGGTGAACCGCACTCCGTACTCGACGATCGCACCGGGGTCGCCGACCCAGTCCGTGACGACCCGGATCGCCTCTGCCATGGTGAACATGCCGTGCGCGATCACGTCCGGCAGTCCGACCTCGCGGGCGAACTTCTCGTTCCAGTGGATCGGATTGAAGTCACCGGAAGCGCCGGCGTACTGCACGAGCGCCGCCCGGGTCACCGGGAAGGACTGCGCCGGCAGCTCCGTACCGACCTCGACCGACTCGTAGGCCACCTTCGCCGTCATCACGCCTCCTCGGCGGCGCGCGCCACCAGCTTCGTCCACGCGGTCACGACATGCTCACCGGACTCGTCGTGGACCTCTCCGCGGATGTCCAGGACGTCATTGCCCGCCAGGGACTTGATGCCCTCGATCGTCGACGTGACCGTCAGCCGGTCCCCCGCCCGCACGGGGCGCACGTAGGTGAACTTCTGGTCACCGTGCACCACGCGGCTGTAGTCCAGGCCCAGCTGCGGGTCCTGCACCACCTGGCCGGCGGCCTTGAAGGTGATCGAGAAGACGAACGTCGGCGGCGCGATCACATCGCTGTGGCCGAGCGCCTTGGCTGCCTCGGGGTCGACGTACACCGGATTGGTGTCGCCCACCGCCTCGGCGAACTCGCGGATCTTCTCCCGGCCGACCTCGTACGGCGGGGTGGGCGGATAGGACCGCCCTACGAAGGACTGGTCGAGCGCCATGAGCTCGCAACCTCCTGGTGAAAGATGAAAAGGCCGAAGAACAGCCCCCATACAACGACACGAGGCCGCCCCCAGTGGGGACGGCCTCGTGTACGAGCCTGTTTCAGCGGGTTTCGCGGTGCGCAGTGTGCGAGTTGCAGCGCGGGCAGTGCTTCTTCATCTCAAGACGGTCCGGGTTGTTACGCCGGTTCTTCTTGGTGATGTAGTTCCGCTCCTTGCACTCCACGCAGGCCAGCGTGATCTTCGGGCGGACGTCGGTGGCAGCCACGTGAGTGCTCCTTGGACGGACGGATGGACGGATGAACGCAAAAAAGAGTAGCCGATCGAAGGACCGACCCCACAATCGGCTACCGTAAGTAGCGGTGACCGGACTTGAACCGGTGACACAGCGATTATGAGCCGCTTGCTCTACCGACTGAGCTACACCGCTTTGATGACGAGTCCCCCCGCCGAAGCGGGGTTTCCCGATCACCAGAGCCCCAATGCGGAATCGAACCGCAGACCTTCTCCTTACCATGGAGACGCTCTACCGACTGAGCTATTGGGGCGAGCGATGAAGACATTACACGGTCGGTCGCCGATCGCCCAAATCCGTTTCGGAGCCCCATCCGGCGCCCTTGATCGATGCCCCGCCGATCCCTTGATCAGCGGCCTTCCGCCCGCCCGTCAGCCGCGCTCCGGCCCGCCCGTCAGCGGCCTTCCGGTCCATTGGCGGCAGCTTGGTCAACGCCTCGGCCGTCGCATGAGCCACTACGCCCCCGCCGTACACCCGTACCCCGGATACCTCTCAGGGCCACACCGGTACGACTATTTCGCTCCTCCTCGAACCGGGCCGAACACGCCCCTAGGCTCGTCTCACTCTGCGTGATCTTGCACCCCTTCCCAGGAGCGCGATGCCCGACAGCCAGCCGCGGCAGCCGGACGACCATGCCGCCGACGCGGCCGATGCGACCAGCAGCCACGACACCGCCGAGACCGGCGCCCTGGTGCTCTGCGGCGCCCGTCTCACGGACGGCCGCATCGTGGACGTGCGGCTCAGCGGCGGCCGCATCGAGGCCGTGGGCACCGCGGGCAGCCTGACCGCCCCCGGCCCACGGGTGGACCTGCGCGGCTATCTGCTGCTCCCCGCCCCGGCCGAACCCCACGCCCACAGCGACACCGCGCTCACCGCCGACGGTGCGGGCCCCGACACCACCCCGGGGCCCGTGTCGCACCGCCCCGAGGACATCCAGCGCCGCGCCACCGAGGCCGCTCTGCTGCAGCTCGGCCACGGCGCCACCGCGCTGCGCGCACACGTGCGGATCGGCTCCGTCCAGGGCCTCGCCTCCCTCGAAGCCGTGTTGCAGGCGCGCGGTTCGCTGCGCGGACTCGTCGAACTGACCCCGGTCGCCGTACCCGGCCTGCTCACCGGTGTCGCGGGCGCCGACAACCTGGCCATGCTGCGTGACGCGGTGAAGATGGGGGCCGGCGCGGTCGGCGGCTGTCCCGACCTCGACCCGGACCCGTCGGGCTACGCGGAAGCCGTCCTGGAGATCGCCGCCGAACAGGGCTGTCCCGTCGATCTGCACACGGACGGCGCCGACCCGGCCCGGCTCGGCCGGCTGGCCGCCATGGCCGGCGGGCTGCGGCCCGGCGTCTCCGTCGGCCCGTGCGCCGGCCTCTCCCGGCTCCCCGCGCAGGCCGCGACCCGGGCCGCCGACCAGCTCGCGGCGGCCGGGGTGACGGTCATCTGCCTCCCCCAGGGCGGCTGTTGCGGGATGGAGGGCCGGGGCACCGCCCCCGTACGGCTGCTGCGGGCGGCCGGGGTGCGGGTCGCGGCGGGCAGCGGGGCCCTGCGGGACATCGCGAACCCGGTGGGGCGCGGGGATCCGCTGGAGGCCGCCTACCTGCTGGCCTCGCAGAGCGGGATGCGCGCCGACGAGGCGTACGAGGCGGTGTCCTCGGTCGCGCGGAAGGCGATGGGACTGCCCGGGATCCGGGTCGAGGCAGGTTTCCCGGCCGAGCTGCTCGCCGTACGCGGGGATCAGCTCTCGGGCGTGCTGTCGCTCGCCTACAGCCGGATCGTGGTGCATCGCGGCCGGGTGGTGGCGCGGACGAGCGCGGTGCGCGAGTACTGCGACTCGGAGACCGTCTGGGCCCTCGGCCTGCCCCGCCAGGGACGGCCGGATTCCGGTCCCTGCGGCGGGCCTTGAGCGCGGTGGCCCGCCGCGGCGTACGGTCGTGACCATGCGCATTGTCATCGCAGGTGGACATGGTCAGATCGCGCTGCGGCTGGAGCGGTTGCTCGCTGCGCGCGGGTACGAGGCCGTGGGTGTCGTCCGAAATCCGGAACAGAGCGAGGACCTCCGGGCGGCGGGCGCCGAGCCGGTCGTCCTGGATCTCGAATCGGCCGCCGTGGAGGAGGTGGCGGAGGTGCTGCGCGGCGCCGACGCGGCGGTCTTCGCGGCCGGTGCGGGCCCGAACAGCGGCTCGGCACGCAAGGACACGGTCGATCGCGGCGCGGCGGTGCTGTTCGCCGACGCGGCCGAACGGGCGGGGGTACGGCGCTACGTCGTGGTCTCGTCGATGGGCGCCGATCCCGATCACCCGGGCGACGAGGTCTTCGACGCGTACCTGCGGGCGAAGGGCGCCGCGGACGCGTACGTGCGCTCCAGGACCGCACTCGACTGGACGATCCTGCGCCCCGGAATGCTGACGAACGACGCGGGTACGGGGATGGTCCTCCTGACCGCCTCGACCGGCCGCGGACCGGTGCCGCGCGACGATGTGGCGGCGGCGCTGCTGGAGCTGCTGGAGACCCCGGCGACAGCGGGGCTGACGCTGGAGCTCATCTCGGGGAACGTGCCGGTGTCGGTCGCCGTGAAGGACGTGGCGGGAAACTGAGCCGTTCCGGGCGGGGCGGTCCCCCGGTGGTCATGGCAGGGAGCCATCGCCCCTGGTCAGCCATGCGGCGCCGGGCGGACCGTGATGCCGTGGCGTTCCAGCAGGGCGGCGGTGACGCCGTCGCCCTCGCGGAGCTCGCCCGTGAACGTACCGTCATAGACCGTGCCGCGCCCGCAGGAAGGGCTGCGCGGCATCAGCAGCGCCTCCGTGCACCCGGCCCGGCGCGCGGCGTCCAGCGCCCGCCGGGCGCCGTCCACGAACGCGTCCGTCACGTCGTGCCCGGTGTCGTCCACGACGCGGGCGCTGCCGTCCAGCACGTCGTGGCCGTCGCCGCCGACGATCTCGGCGGGACGACGCGGGGTGGGCAGTCCGGCGGCCACCTCGGGGCAGAAGGTCACGGGCCGACGGTCTCCGACGGCATCGGCCACTGCGGCGGAGGCCTTGCCGCGGCCGTCGAAGCGGCAGGGCACACCGTGCAGACAGGCGCTGACCAGCACAGGTTCCATGTTCACGCCCCTCGCAGCCGAAGCCACGGCACACGTCGCGGCAGAAACAAAGAAGGCCCCTGTCCTAGGACAGGGGCCTTGCCATGTGGCGGCGCCAGGGTTCGAACCTGGGTAGGCTGAGCCGGCAGATTTACAGTCTGCTCCCTTTGGCCACTCGGGCACACCGCCAGGGATTGCTGCCGTGAGAACCGCTTTTCGGCGGTGCTCCGTGGCAACGACGTAAACGATACCCGATGCCCGGGGGTGCTACGCCACTGGATTGATCAGCGGCCCGATCCGGCGTGGGTGGCTAGGCTTTGACCGGCGGCGCGGTGCCGACAGGCCCGCGACCGCCCGTACGCACCCCGTTTCCCAGCACCCCGATACAAGGAGCCACACGTCATGGCCGACTCCAGTTTCGACATCGTCTCGAAGGTCGAGCGGCAGGAGGTCGACAACGCCCTCAACCAGGCCGCCAAGGAAATCTCGCAGCGTTACGACTTCAAGGGCACCGGCGCCTCGATCTCCTGGTCCGGCGAGAAGATCCTGATGGAGGCGAACGGCGAGGAGCGGGTCAAGGCGATCCTCGATATCTTCCAGTCCAAGCTGATCAAGCGCGGCATCTCGCTGAAGTCGCTGGACGCGGGCGAGCCGCAGCTGTCCGGCAAGGAGTACAAGATCTTCGCCACGATCGAGGAAGGCATCTCCCAGGAGAACGCCAAGAAGGTGGCGAAGATCATTCGCGACGAGGGCCCGAAGGGCGTCAAGGCGCAGGTTCAGGGCGATGAGCTGCGGGTCAGCTCGAAGAGCCGGGACGACCTGCAGGCCGTGCAGGCGCTGCTGAAGGGCCAGGACTTCGACTTCGCCGTGCAGTTCGTGAACTACCGGTAGGTCCCTCGCGGGTCCTGCGCCTTCCGGTCGCACTCCTCGCGGGTGCGGGGCGGGAGGCGCAAGGCCCGGATGTGATGTCCGAATACCGCCGGTCGCGGCGGCGCGGGGGACGCAGACTTGTCCGTGCCGGACGACGATCCCGTCGACTTCCGGCAGGACGGGCAAGGAGACAGTCATGACCATGTACGCAACGGTCGACAGCCCGCTGGGTGAACTGCTGCTGGTCGGCGAGGCGGCCTCCGGCGCGGCCGGCGGGGTCGCGCTCGCCTCGCTCTCGCTTCCGGGCCAGAAGGGCGCCGCAGTCGTCCAGGACGGGTGGACCCACGCGCCGGAGGCCTTCACGGGCATCGCTGCACAGTTGCGGGAGTACTTCGCGGGGCGACTGACCCGCTTCGACGTCGCGTACGCGGACGGCCGCGGCACCGACTTCCAGCGCCGGGTCTGGGCGGCTGTGGACACCGTCCCGTACGGGGAGACGGTCTCGTACGGGCAGATCGCCGAACGGATCGGCGCGCCCGGGGCCGGCGTGCGGGCCGTGGGGACCGCGATCGGGCGCAATCCGCTGCTGGTCGTGCGGCCGTGCCACCGGGTGATCGGCGCGGACGGGGCCCTGCGGGGTTACGCGGGTGGCCTGGAGCGCAAGGAACAGCTTCTGGGGCTGGAAGGCGCCCTGGCGGTGCGCTGACATGTCCGGGCTCTTCCCGAGGCCGCGGGTCGTCGTCGCGCCGGGGGCCGTGCACGTGCCCGAGTGGCTGCCGCCGGAGCGCCAACGGGAGTTGGTGGCCGCCTGCCGGGAGTGGGCGCGGGGGCCCGTGCCGCTGCGGCACACGGTGCTGCCGGGCGGCGGGGTGATGTCCGTGCAGACGGTCTGCCTGGGGTGGCACTGGCAGCCGTACCGGTACTCGCGTACGGCCGATGATGTGAACGGCGCCCGGGTCGCCGAATTCCCCGGCTGGCTGGCCGAGTTGGGACGGAAGGCGCTGGCCGACGCGTACGGGGACGAGAGGGCGGTCCGGACGTACGCGCCGGACACCGCCCTCATCAACTTCTACGACGACGCGGCGCGGATGGGCATGCACCAGGACAAGGAGGAGCGGTCCGGTGCTCCGGTGGTCTCGCTCAGCATCGGTGACACCTGCGTCTTCCGTTTCGGGAACACCGAGCACCGCGGAAAGCCTTACACGGATGTGGAGTTGGCCTCCGGCGACCTGTTCGTCTTCGGCGGCCCTTCGCGCTTCGCGTTCCACGGTGTGCCGAAGATCTGCCCGGGGACGGCGGATCCGGCGACGGGCATGGGGCATGGCCGGCTCAATCTGACCCTGCGCGAGACCGGGCTGGATGCGCCGGGCGACGACGGTCGTCAGCGACGTTCGCGGGAGTTTCCGAAGAGCAGCCGGTAGGCGATCAGCAGGACCAGCGAACCGCCGATGGCCGAAACCCAAGTGGCCGTGTCGTAGAAGTCGTTGGAGATGGGGCGGTCGAGGAAGCGCGACGATATCCAGCCGCCGAGGAAGGCGCCGACGATCCCGATGAGGGTGGTGCCGACCAGGCCGCCCGGGTCGCGGCCCGGGAGCAGGACCTTGGCGATGGCGCCGGCAAGCAGTCCGAGAATGATCCAACCAATAATGCTCATGCGTGCGAACCTACCCGTCACTCGTTCCTGGAATCCAAGACGTTCCTGCCGGTCGGGCGGTTGCGTGCGCGGTCCGCGATCCGGGGTCCGCGGTGGCGGGCGGACCGTCCCCCACTCGCCCGTGGGTCATACGCGGGCGCTGAAATCCGGCCAGGGTGCCATCTCGGCCCCTTCGTCCTCGGACTCCTCGCAGTACCACGCGGTGCCGTCCAGCCAGCTGCGGAGCCACTGGGCGAGGTCGGGCTGGTCCACGTACCAGGCGCGCTCCGGCTCGTCGGCGTTCGGTTCGAAGAGCAGCACTGTGGTGTGTTCACTGCGACAGTCCACGCAGGAGTACATCCCGCACCCCAGGCTGCATATCGGCAGTACGCCCTCCGGCCAGGGCCACCCGCCCTCCTCGGTCGCGGCCCGGCGGTGCGCGAGATACTGCGCGACGACGGACTCCTCCCCATCCGGCTCGCGGTCGCCGATCAGCGGCATCAGGCCGTACTCCGGTCCGAAGCCGCCGTTGGCGATCCGGGTGTACAGCGCGGTGAGCAGCGGCGGCAGGGTGAAGCCGAGGGCGGCTTCGGCCCGCTCGACGGCCTCGGCGGGCAGCGGGGCGGGGAGGGGGTGCTTCTCCCGGCGCCGGGCGGTGCGCGTGGTCTTCTCCGCGGCTGCCAGCAACTGCTCGGTGTCGTTCATGGGTTCATGGTGGACGACGGCACTGACAATCGCCGTCGGCGCGTGAATCCGGGGGCCACGATCGCCTCTTCCGGTTCACTCCGGTTCCGACTCTCGGCGTCCGGGCCTGATACTGGGCACTGAGCAGGGCCGACGGACGAGCGAGACGGAGCGCGGAGATCATGAAGCCTCTTCAGTTGATCCTCAACATCCTTTGGGTGGTGTTCTGCGGCTTCTGGATGGCCCTCGGCTACGCGGTCGCGGCACTCATCTGCTTCATCCTCATTGTGACCATCCCCTTTGGCATTGCCTCCCTGAGGATCGCGGGCTTCGTCCTGTGGCCTTTCGGCCGGACCACCGTGGAACGGCCCGGCGCGGGGGCGCCCTCGTGCGTGGGCAACGTGATCTGGCTCGTCTTCGCCGGCTGGTGGCTCGCGCTGGGGCACCTGCTCACGAGCATCCCGCTGTTCGTGTCGATCATCGGCATCCCCTTCGGCTGGGCGAACCTGAAGATGATCCCCATCTCCCTCATGCCGCTGGGGCGAGAGGTGGTCACGACCGACGAAGCGTTCGGAGCCCGGTGACGGCGAAGAATCTCGCGCCGTCGGGGCACAGGGCCTCTCTCGTTCGGATCACGAGGGGCTCGCGAGGCCTGGCACTGGGCCACGCGGCGTGACACGAGCCCCTCGGTACCGAGTTCGTTCCGTTCCGTCAGGAACTCCCGGAAGAGGGGAAAAATGGTGGCTCACGGCGGTCCGTCACGGAGGCGGATGTCCTCCACACGGCTCCCCGGGCCGTCCTCACGGGCGATGTCCTGCCATCTGTTCCAGTCGGGCGATGCGCTCCGCCATCGGCGGGTGTGTCGAGAACATCTTTGACATGCCTTGGCCGGGGCGGAAGGGATTCGCGATCATCATGTGGCTCGCGGTCTCGATCCTGGGCTCGGGGGGTAGCGGGAGCTGTTTCGTTCCTGCGTCCAGCTTCCGAAGTGCGCTGGCGAGGGCCAGCGGGTCGCCGGTCAGCTGGGCGCCCGATGCGTCCGCCTGGTATTCGCGGGAGCGGCTGACCGCCAGTTGGATGACGGAGGCGGCCAGCGGGCCGAGGATCATGATCAGCAGCATGCCCAGGATGCCCGGGCCCTCGTCGTCGTTGGACCGGCCCACCGGAATCAGCCAGGCGAAGTTGACCAGGAACATGACGACGGAGGCGAGCGCTCCGGCGACGGACGAGATCAGGATGTCGCGGTTGTACACATGGCTCAGCTCGTGGCCGAGGACGCCGCGCAGCTCCCGCTCGTCCAGGATCTGCAGGATGCCTTCTGTGCAGCAGACCGCCGCGTTGCGCGGATTGCGGCCCGTCGCGAAGGCGTTGGGGGCCTGCGTCGGAGAGATGTAGAGCCGGGGCATTGGCTGGCGGGCGTCCGTCGAGAGCTCGCGGACCATGCGGTAGAGCTGAGGCGCCTCGAATTCGCTGACGGGGCGGGCGCGCATGGCCCTGAGCGCCAGCTTGTCGCTGTTCCAGTACGCGTAGGCGTTGGTGCCGACGGCTACGAGGAGCGCGACGATCAGGCCCGTACGTCCGAAGAAGCTTCCGATGACGATGATGAGTGCGGACAGGCCCCCGAGGAGTACGGCGGTTCTCAGCCCGTTGTGCCGGCGGTGCACGGTACGCCCTCCAAGTGGTGCGGCAGGGGAACCCTTTGCTTGGTGGTCTCCACTTCCTCAGTGGAGCCTCCCGTACAGGTCAACGCCAGGCGAGGGGAGCTAGTTCCCTTGTACCCGCGGCCGCGGGACAGGGCCTGTCCCGCGCTTTCGGCCCGGCGCCGGGCTCTGGGCCGAACGGGTCAGGGCCTGTCCGGCCGTGCGGGGCCGGACAGGCCCTGAGGGGCCGTGCCTGTGTCGATCCGTTGTCGATCCGTGCCGGACGGCTCAGCGCTGGGCGGGGAGACCGGCGAGTGCGAGGGCCTCGGGGTCCGGCTTGATCTCGCTGGTGCAGTGGCCACAGCGGGAGGCGATGGCCGGAATCTCGGTGTAGCAGCGGGGGCAGTCGCGCAGGGCGGCCTTGATGTCGACCTTCTCGTCCACCCTGGAGAAACGGTTCTGGACCTTCGTCATGGGGACGACGACGCCGAAGTAGAGCACCGCCGCGGTGATCAGGAAGGCGATGGCGGCGGCCAGGAACTTCCCGTACGGGAAGATGGCGCCGTCGACCGAGAACTCCGCCGAGCTGAAGTCGCCGACGGAGCCGGTGGCAAGGCCGATCAGCGGGGTGATGAAGGCGGTGCTGAATCCGGTGACGACTGCCGTGAACGCCGCTCCGACGGCCAGCCCGATGGCCATGGAGATGACGTTTCCGCGCAGGATGAAGTCCTTGAACCCGTTCAGCACTGCTCTTGCTCCTCTGGGACCTGGGTGCGTGTGTGGGGATGTGCGGCCATGACCTTGCCCTGTGGGGACCGTTCCGGGCAAACCGATCTTTGGTACATCAGAAGAGATTGACGGCGGCGAACCTGAGCACCGTCTGCGGAGCACCGGAGAGGACGACGCCGGCGACGGCGGTGAGAGCGATCGCGAGGGTGACGGGCATCGGAGCGCGGTGCCCGGCGGGAGCGGGTGCGGCCGCGCCCACGGGTGCGGCCTCCTCCGCCGGGGCCGTGGCCGTGACCTCTTCGGGGGCGCGGAAGAGCGCCGCGGTCCACTGAAGGTAGTAGAAGAGCGCGATCACGACGTTGACCGCCATGACGACCGCGAGCCAGCCGAGTCCCGCGTCGACGGCTGCGGAGAACACCGTGACCTTGGCGAAGAGGCCGACGATGCCGGGCGGCAGGCCGGCCAGACAGAGCAGGAAGAAGGCCATCGCAAGGGCGGCGAGGGGGCGGGCGGCGTACAGGCCGCGGTAGTCGGAGATCCGGTTCCCGGGGTTCGTACGGGCGACGAGGGCGGCGACCGCGAAGGCGCCGAGGTTCACGACGGCGTACATGAGGGCGTACGCGACCGTCGAGCCGATGTGCTCGTCGCTGGAGTACGCGGCGGCGGCGATCGGCACCAGGAGGTAGCCGGCCTGGGCGACGGACGACCAGGCGAGCAGCCGTACGGCGCTGCGGACGCGGCCGGCGCCCTGGCGCAGGGCGGCGACGTTGCCGATCGTCATGGTGAGCGCGGCGAGGACGGCGAGGGCCGGGCCCCAGACGTCCGCGTACGCCGGGAACGCGATCACGGTGACGAGGATGAGGCCGGAGAAGCCGACCGCTTTGCCGACGACGGAGAGGTAGGCGGCGACCGGCAGGGGGGCGCCCACGTAGGTGTCGGGCACCCAGAAGTGGAAGGGCGCGGCAGCCGTCTTGAACGCGAAGCCGACCAGGGTGAGGACGACGCCCGCCTGGGCGAGGGTGTCGAGCTGTCCCGGTACGTCGTCGAGCCGGGCTGCGATCTCCGTGAGGTGCAGGGTGCCGGTGGCCGCGTACACGAAGCTGACGCCGAGCAGCATGACGGCGGTGGCGACGACGGAGGAGAGGAAGAATTTCAGCGCGGCTTCGGAGGACCGCCGGTCGCCGCGCTTGATGCCGACGAGGGCGAAGGCGGGCAGCGAGGCGACTTCGAGGGCGACGACGAGGGTGGCAAGGTCGCGGGCGGCGGGCAGGAGCGCGGCGCCCGACGCGGAGGACAGCAGCAGGAACCAGAACTCGCCCGCGGGGAGTCTGCGGATGTCGCCGAGGGAGAGCAGGGCGGTCAGCAGGGCGCCGCCGAGTACGAGTGCCTGGATGACGAGGGCGAAGTGATCGGCGGTGTAGCTGCAGGCGCTGGGGGCACCGGTGCCGGTGGTTGCCGCGGTGAGACAGAAGGTGGAGTGGTCGCCGTCGCGCAGGGGGACGAGGAGGGCGAGTGCGGCGACGAGTCCGGCCATGGTGACCCAGCCCAGGATCTGCTTGCGCTCCGTGGGGAGGAAGAGGTCGGCGACCAGGACGATCAGAGCGACCGCCGCGACGACGACCGGAGGCGCGATCGCAAGCCAGTCGACGGACTGGACGAGGCTGGTGGTGCTGTCGGCCGCTGTGGTGACGACGCCCGGGGTGACGACGGCTGTGGTCACGACTTGCCTCCTGCGAGGAGCTTCTGCACGGCCGGGTCGGTGAGGCCGAGGAGGACGGCGGGCCACAGGCCGGCGAGGACGGTGAGGGCGACGAGCGGGGTCCAGGCGGCGAATTCGTACGTCTGGACGTCGGCGAGCTGCTGCGGCTCCGCCCGCTTCTCACCCATGCAGACGCGGCGTACAACGATCAGCATGTACGCGGCGGTGAGCAGGGTGCCGAATGCGGCGATCGACATGTAGGTGAGGAAGGCGGGGCGGCTGAGTCCGTCTGCGGGATCGAAGGAGCCGAACAGGGCGAGCATCTCGCCCCAGAATCCGGCGAGCCCGGGCAGGCCGAGGGAGGCGACGGCGGCGAAGGCGAGGAGGCCGCCGAGGCGGGGTGCCCGGCCGTAGAGCGCGGCTCCGGTGGCGCCGGAGAGGGTATCGAGGTCGGCGGTGCCGTACCGGTCCTTGACCGCGCCGACCAGGAAGAACAGCAGGCCGGTGATGAGGCCGTGGGCGATGTTGGCGAAGAGCGCGCCGTTGACTCCGGTGGGGGTCATGCTCGCGATGCCGAGGAGCACGAAGCCCATGTGTCCGACGGAGGAGTACGCGATCAGGCGCTTGAGGTCACCCTTGGAGCCGGGGCGGGCCAGCGCCAGGCAGGCGAGCGATCCGTAGACGATGCCGACGACCGCGAAGGCGGCGAGGTAGGGCGCGAAGGTGTGCATCCCGTTGGGGGTGATGGGCAGCAGGATCCGGACGAACCCATACGTACCCATCTTCAGCAGGACGCCCGCGAGCAGGACCGAACCGACGGTCGGGGCGGCGGTGTGGGCGTCCGGGAGCCAGCTGTGCAGTGGCCACATCGGGGTCTTCACGGCGAGTCCGATGCCGATCGCCAGAACCGCGATGACCTGCACGGACGAGGTGAGCCCACGACCGTTGTCAGTGGCGAGTGCCACCATGTCGAAGGTGCCGCTCTTCAGTCCGATGAGGAGCAGGCCCAGCAGCATGATCACCGAGCCGAGCAGTGTGTAGAGGATGAACTTCCAGGCGGCGGCCTGCTTCTGCGCACCGCCCCAGCGGGCGATGAGGAAGTACATCGGGATGAGCACCATCTCGAACGCCAGGAAGAACAGCAGCAGATCGAGGACGGCGAAGGTCGCGAGGGTGCCGGACTCCAGGACGAGGACGAGTGCGACGAAGGCCTTCGGGGAGGGGCCTTCAGGCATTTTGAAGTAGCTGTACAGCGCGCAGAGGAAGGTCAGCAGCGCGGTCAGTACGAGAAGGGGGAGCGAGATGCCGTCGATGCCGAGATGGATGCGGACGTCGAGCGCCGGGATCCAGCTGATGTCGGTGGTGGCCTGCATCTTCGACGGGTGGTCGTGGTCGAAGCCGACGGCCAGCACGATCGCGGCGATGAGGACCGCTCCGGTGACGGTCACGCCGTGGCGGAGCACGGCGTGGTCGGGGCTGGTTCCCTTCAGCCCGGGCGGGGCCGGCAGGAGAGCGGCCACGGCGCCGATGAGCGGGACGACGACGATGAACGCGAGAAGGAACTGCATCACGGATTCACTGATATCGATCACGGCTCACGACCCGGCGTTGACGTTGGCAAAGACGACGGCGGCGATCGCCAGGACCAGTGAACCGGCGAGCAGCGTGCTGAGATAGGTCTGCACGTTGCCGGTCTGGGCGCGGCGGACGGCGGTGCCGAGCCAGCGTGCGCCAGTGCCGGAGCCGCGTACGTAAGTGTCGACGACCTCGCGGTCCAGGAACCGGACGAGGCTCGCCGCGGCCTGGACGGGGCGGACGAACAGGGTCGTGTACAGGGCGTCGAGGTGGAAGCCCGCGGCGGCGTGGCGGTGGAGCGGGCCGAGCAGCAGGCGGCCGGGGTCTGCCGGGTCGGGGGCATCCCCGTAGGCGCCGTAGGCGGCGGTGTGCGCCGAGAGGGCCTGGGCCTCGACGAGGGCGGGTTCGGCGTCGGGATGGGCGACGACCGTGCCCACGGGGGTGCGGGCGGCGAGCGCCGAGGTGTGGCGCCAGGCACCGTAGGTGACGAGGCCGCCGACAAGTCCGACGCCCGTGGAGAGGACGGCAGTGGTCAGGGACGGGGTGAGGCTGTGGCCGTCGAACCAGTCGGTGATCACGCCGACGGTGAGTCCGAAGGCGATGGTGGGGACGGCGAGGACCCAGAGGACGGTGGTCATCGCGACGGGCTGCCTGCCGTGGTCGGGGGCCTCGGCGCCGCGGCCCCGGAAGGCGAGAAGCCACAGACGGGTGGCGTACGCGGCGGTGAGGACGGCGGCGAGCAGTCCGGCGACGAGGACGGTCCAGCCTGCGGCGGCCGGGGCGACGTGCCGCTCCCCGAGTGCGGTGTGCTCGGCGGCGACGAGGACGGCTTCCTTGGAGAAGAAGCCGGCGAACGGCGGGATGGCGGCGAGCGCGAGGAGGGCGACGGTCATCGTCCAGTAGGCGTCCGGGATGCGCTTCGTCAGGCCGCCCATCCGGGACATGGCGGCCAGTGAATTGGTCCCGGCGGCGTGGATGACGACGCCCGCCGCGAGGAAGAGGACGGCCTTGAACGCACCGTGGGAGAGGAGGTGGAAGACGGCGGCACCGCGGTCGCCGACGGCCAGGGCGCCGGACATGTAGCCGAGCTGGCCGATCGTCGAGTAGGCGAGGACGCGTTTGATGTCGTCCTGGGCGAGGGCGGCGAGTCCCGAGCCGATCATCGTGACCGCGGCCATCACGGCGAGGACGACGAGGGCCGCGCCGGACTGGGCGAAGACGGGCAGGAGCCGGGCCACGAAGTAGATGCCGGCGGCGACCATCGTCGCGGCGTGGATCAGCGCGGAGACAGGGGTGGGGCCGGCCATCGCGTCGGGCAGCCAGGTGTGCAGGGGGAACTGCGCGGACTTGCCCGCCACACCCGCGAGGAGCAGCAGGGCGACGAGGGTGGGGTGGTCCAGTCCACCGTTCGCGACGGCGGCCAGGATGCGGGTGATGCGGAACGAGCCGGTGTCGGCGGCGAGTGCGAACAGACCGATCAGGAAGGGGACGTCACCGAGCTTGGTGACCAGGAAGGCCTTGAGCGAGGCGGCGCGGGCTTCGGGCGTCTCCCAGTAGTGGCCGACGAGGAAGTACGAGCAGATGCCCATGATCTCCCAGCCGACCAGGAGCACCATCAGGTCGCCGGAGTAGACGACGAGCAGCATCGCGGAGGTGAAGAGGGAGACGAGGGCCGCGTACGAGGGGTAGCGGGGGTCGTCGCGCAGATACGCGGTCGAGTAGATCTGCACACAGGTCGCGACGAGCCCGACCAGGACGGCGACGAGGACCGCGAAGCCGTCGAGGTGCAGGGCGAGGTCGACGGGGACCGAGCCGGTGGGGGTGAGGCGGGTCGCCGCGTCGATGGCCCGGCCGCCGCCCTGGCGCGAGGCGACGACGACGGCGAGCACGAAGGCGGTGAGGGTGGGCAGTACGGCGAGGGGGCGTACGTAACCGGGGGCGCGGCGTCCGAGCAGCAGACCGGCCGCGGCGCCCAGGAACGGAAGGAGGGGGACGAGGACGGCGAGGGTCGTGGTGGTCACGTGGTGGCCTCTGCCTTCTTTGCCTTCCCTGCCGGAGCAGTGGCCTGGTCTTCGGTGTCGTCGGCCTCGTCGCCGGGGAGGGTTTCGGCGGCGTCGGTCTCGGCGGTGTCGCGCAGGCGGTCGACGTCGGCGCTGCCGCGGTTGCGGTAGACGGCGAGGACGATGGCGAGGCCGATGCCGGTCTCCGCCGCCGCGATGGCGATGGTGAAGAGGGTGAGGGCCTGGCCGGCGTGCAGGGCGTCACGGAGCCAGACGTCGAAGGCGACCAGGTTGAGGTTGACGGCGTTGAGCATCAGCTCGACGGACATCAGGACCAGGATCGCGTTGCGGCGGGCGAGCACTCCGTACAGCCCGGTGCAGAAGAGGAGGACGGCGAGCACGGCGGGATAGGCGAGGTGCATCAGCTCTGCTCCTTACCGCGCTTGCGGGACAGGACGATCGCGCCGACGAGCGCGGCGAGCAGCAGGACGGAGAGCGCCTCGAACGGCAGCACCCAGTGCCGGAAGAGAAAGGCACCGGTCACCTCGGTGGAGCCCTGGGCGGGTCCGTCCAGGTCGATCCAGGTGGCGCGGAAGGCGTCGACGACGACCCAGACGAGCGTGCCGGCGGTGGCGACCGCCACACCGAGGGCCGCCCAGCGGTTGCCCGAGTCGGCGTCCGGGGAGCGGCCGATGGGGGCCTTGGTGAGCATCAGCCCGAAGAGCAGGAGGACGACCACGGAACCGACGTAGATCAGCACCTGCACCCAGGCGATGAACTCCGCGGTGAGCAGGAGGTACTCGACGGCGAGTCCACCGAGCGCCACGACCAGCCAGAGGGCGGCATGCACCAGCTGCTTGGTCGTGACGGTGACGAGGGCCGCGCCGACGGTGGCGATGCCGACGAGGACGAAGGCGATCTCGATGCCGGTCGGGGAGAGGAAGCCGGAGTGGGCGGAGTCGGCCGCGAGGGCGGAGTGCGCTGCGGCGGCTGCGAGTGTCACTCCTCCCCCTCTTCCTTCTGGTCCTGTTGGGTCGCTCGGGCCTGCTGGGCTTCCTGCGTCTGCTGCGCTTCCTGCGCCTCCTTGGCGCGCTGGGCCGCGAGTTTCTCCGCCGTCTTGCGGGCGGCGGCGATCTCCTTCGGCTCCTCGGCACCGGCGTCGAGCGCGGGCGGTTCCGGCACCGTCCACATCCATTCGCGGAGCTTGTCCCGCTCATGGGTGAGTTCGAGGATGTCCGTCTCCGCGTACTCGAACTCCGGCGACCAGAACAGTGCGTCGAAGGGACACACCTCGATGCAGATACCGCAGTACATGCAGAGCGAGAAGTCGATCGCGAAGCGGTCGAGGACGTTGCGGCTGCGTTCGCGTCCGCCCGGGGTGGCGGCGGGCACCGTCTCCTTGTGGGAGTCGATGTAGATGCACCAGTCCGGGCACTCACGGGCGCAGAGCATGCAGACCGTGCAGTTCTCCTCGAACAGTGCGATGACGCCGCGGGAGCGGGGCGGGAGCTCGGGCTGGACGTCCGGGTACTGAGCGGTGACCGTCTTCCTCGTCATGGTCCGCAGGGTGACGGCCAGGCCCTTGGCCAGACCGGAGCCGGGGATGCGGGGTCGGGAGGGCGGGAGCGGCGCAGCCATCAGTTGATCGCCACCTTCACGATGCCGGTGAGCGCGATCTGCGCGAGAGCGAGCGGGATGAGCGTGGTCCAGGCGAGCTTCTGCAGCTGGTCCTCGCGGAGCCGGGGATAGCTCACGCGCAGCCAGATGACGACGAAGGCGAGGACCGCGATCTTGAGGAGCGTCCAGACCCAGCCGAGTCCGTCGGCGCCGAACGGGCCGTGCCAGCCGCCGAGGAAGAGGACGGCGGTCAGGGCGGACAGCACGACGATGCCCGCGTACTCGGCGAGCAGGAACAGCGCGAAGCGGAGGCCGGTGTACTCGGTGTACGCGCCGAAGATGATCTCCGAGTCGGCGACCGGCATGTCGAACGGCGGGCGCTGCAGTTCGGCGAGTCCGGCCACGAAGAAGACCAGGGCGCCGACGATCTGCCAGGGCAGCCACCACCACTCGAAGGCGTCGAGGATGCCCGGGAGGGAGACGGTGCCGGCCGCCATCGCGACGGAGGCGGCGGCGAGCAGCATCGGCAGTTCGTACGCGAGCAGCTGGGCGGCGGTACGGAGGCCCCCGAGGAGGGAGAACTTGTTGGCGGAGGCCCAGCCCGCCATCAGCGAGCCGAGCACGCCGACGCCCATCACGGCGAGCACGAAGAAGATGCCCGCGTCGACGACCTGGCCGACCGCGCTCTCGCCGGGGCCGATCGGGATGGCGACGAGCACGAGGAGGTACGGGAGCAGCGCGACGGCCGGTGCGAGCTGGAAGATGCGGCGGTCGGCCTCGGCCGGGACGATGTCTTCCTTCTGCGCGAACTTCACGCCGTCGGCGACGAGCTGGGCCCAGCCGTGGAAGCCACCCGCGTACATGGGTCCGAGGCGGCCCTGCATATGGGCCATCACCTTGTGCTCGGTCTGTCCCACGACGAGAGGGAGGACCATGAACACGGCGAAGACGATGACGAGCCGGAGGGCGACGTCGAGTACGTCGTTCACGCGGTATCGCCTCCGGCGGGGCGGTCGGGGGTTTCGGTTTCGGGCTGCTCGGGTTCGGCAGGGGGCGGGGTCGCGGGCCGGCTCGGGGTGTCCGGGTTGTCCTCCGTCGTGCCCTGCGGCTGCGACGTCCCCGGGTCCGAGGACGGTTCGGGGGTGGTGTCGAAGGCCGGGCGGGCGTGGTGCCAGGGCGCGTCGGAGCTTCCCGGGGCCGGCCCTGCCGACCCGGCCCCGGCGCCCGTTGCCGACTTCGTTGCTCCCGTTGCCGGCCCCGTTGCCTCGCGCTGCTGGCTCGCCGAGCCCTGGGAGGCGCTGCGGGTGCGGCGCGGGGGCGCGGCGGAAGTGGTCTCGGCTCCGGCCGCCGGTGCGACTGCCTCCTGCCGCTGACCGGCCGAGCCCTCGCTCGCGCTGCGGGTGCGGCGTACCGGACGGTCGCCCGCCGCGCGTGCGGCGCGGGCCGGGCGGGACGGGGCAGGCGGGAGCTGGCCCTTCAGGGGGCCCCATTCGTTCGGGTCGGGGACGCCGGGCGGCAGCATCGTGCGCCGCTTCGGGCCGCCGTGCTCCGACTCGCCCGGCTCCTTCGCACCTGGCCAGGCCTTCGCGACGCGTGCCGCCAGCACGAAGTCCTTGCGCAGCGGATGACCTTCGAAGCCTTCGGGCAGCAGCAGCGGCACCAGATGCGGGTGGCCCTCGAAGCCGATGCCGAACATCTCGTGTGTCTCGCGCTCGTGCCAGGCGGCGCCCGCATAGACGTCGATGGCGGTGGGAAGGACGGCCGCCTCGTGCGGAACGGTCGTACGGATCAGAAGACGGCGGACCCTGCCCTCGGCCAGGGCCGCGACGTGGGCGCAGACCCGGAAGCCGGTGCCCGGTTCGTCGACCGCGCTCAGCCAGTCGAAATAGGTGCAGCCGAGCCGGTCGCGGGCCGTTTCGAGAGCGGTGGTCCAGGAGGCGGCCGGTACGTCGACGGTCAGCAGGTCGTACGCGTACGCGGCCGTCGCTTCCTCGCCGAAGAACTCGGCGGCGGCGTCCGGCAGGCGGTCGTAGCCGTCGGCGGCGGCGTCAGGGGTGCTGGTCATCGCGATCCTCCCCCGGTGTCGGCGGGGCGGCGACCAGGCCGCTGCGCAGTGCGGTCGTGGAGGGACGGCTGCCGCCACCCGTCGCGTACCGCTCGCCCAGCGACTCGCGGGCGATCTTCTCCTGGAGCTTGAGGATGCCCTGGAGGAGCGCCTCGGGCCGGGGCGGGCAACCGGGTACGTAGACATCGACCGGGATGATCTGGTCGACGCCCTTCGTCACGGAGTACGAGTCCCAGTAGGGGCCACCGCAGTTGGAGCAGGCGCCGAACGAGATGACGTACTTGGGCTCGGGCATCTGCTCGTACAGCCGCTTCACGGCCGGGGCCATCTTGTCCGTCACCGTGCCGGAGACGATCATGAGGTCGGCCTGGCGCGGGCCCGGGGCGAACGGGATCACGCCGAGCCGGATGAAGTCGTGCCGGGCCATGGACGCGGCGATGAATTCGATGGCGCAGCAGGCGAGCCCGAAGTTGAAGACCCAGAGGCTGTAGCGGCGGCCCCAGTTCAGGACCACCTTCATCGGCTCCGGGGCCAGGCGCGACAGGACGCCGAGTCGCTTGGGCTCCGGCAGGAACGTCGGAACGGCCTGCGGTTCGGAGCCCGTCTCGGGGTCCGGTCCCGGCTGCGTCGCGGGCCGGTGCTCGGGGGGCGGCGTGCTCGTCACGTCCATTCGAGGACGCCCTTCTTCCATGCGTAGAGCAGTCCTACGGCCAGGAAACCGAGGAAGATGAACATCTCCACCAGGGTCGTCGCCCCGTATCCCGGTGCGGCGAATACGGTCGCCCACGGAAACAGGAAGATCGAGTCGACGGCGAAGATCACGTACAGGAAGGCATAGACGTAATAACGGACCTGGGTATGTGCCCATCCTTCACCCACCGGGTCCACGCCGCACTCGTACGTCAGGAGCTTCTCCGGCGTAGGAACCACGGGCCGCAGCAGCCGGCCCGCCCCGAAGGCGACGGCGACGAACAGCACGCCGATCACAGCGAGCAGTCCGACCACGGAATAGCCGTGGAAGTAGTCCGACGCGAGAACGGTCGATTCCGGCAGGTCCGCCACGTCCGCCCCTCGCTCCCTCAAACCCGTTCGACGATCTGTACGCAGGGGAGTCTAGGCCCTGCCAAAGAGCCCTGTTAAAGAGAGGGTAAGCAGCCGCGTCGACCTACGGGTGGGGTTATCCCTACTCCACCCCACCCACGAGCCCCATGGCGTCCGCAGACCCCGCCCGGCAGGCTGGGGCGTATGACCATGAGCCCCCTGGTGCCCGACAACGACCGTCCGCCGCCCGCCCGCTTCGCCCTCGACCGGTGGACATGGAAGGAGATCGGCTACCTCCTGGCCAACCTCCCCATGGCCGTGGCCGGGTTTGTTTACACGATGTTCATGATCGGCGTCGGCGTGGGGCTCGCGGTCACGGTGGTCGGTCTGCCCCTGCTCGCCGCCGGACTGCACGGGGCGCGGCTGATCGGCAGGGCCGAGCGGGGCCGGGCGCGGGCGATGCTCGGGCTGCGGATCGACGAGCCCAGTCCGATGGTGCTGTCCCGCCGGGCACAGGGCTTCTTCCCCTGGCTGTGGTCGAGCCTCACGGACCCGGTGGGCTGGCGGGCGGTGCTGTACTCCTTCATCCGGCTGCCCTGGGGCGTGCTCACCTTCACCGTGACGTTGGTGAGCCTCTTCGTGCTCTGGCCGGTGCTCCCCTATATCGCGCGGCTCCTCGCCCATGCCGACCGGGCGATGGCGCGCGGACTGCTCTCCCCCTCCGACGAGCTGGAGCGCAGGATCGCCGAGCTGGAGTCGGACCGCGGGGTGGTCGTCGACACGGCCGCCGCCGACCTGCGCCGCATCGAACGCGACCTGCACGACGGCGCACAGGCCCGCCTCGTCGCCCTCGCCATGGACCTGGGCCTGGCGAAGGAGAAGCTCAACCACGACCCCGAGGCCGCGGCCCGCATGGTCGACGAGGCCCACGGCGAGGTCAAGGTCGCCCTCCAGGAACTCCGCGACCTCGCCCGCGGCATCCACCCCGCCGTCCTCACCGACCGCGGACTCGACGCCGCACTCTCCGCCATCGCCTCCCGCTGCACCGTCCCCGTCACGGTGGGGGTGGATCTGCAGGCGCGTCCGGCGGAGGCGATCGAGGGAATCGCGTACTTCACGGTCTCGGAGCTGTTGCAGAACGTGAGCAAGCACAGCGGGGCTCGTTCGGCGGCCGTGGAGGTGTGGCGGTCGGCGGACCGGATGCTGATCCAGGTCACCGACGACGGGCGGGGCGGGGCCCGGATGGACGGCGGTACGGGCATGGCCGGGCTGGCCGAACGGCTGGGCGCCGTCGACGGGCTGTTCGTCCTCGACTCGCCGGCCGGCGGCCCCACGACCGTCACCGCGGAACTGCCCTGGCGAAACCGGGACGAGGGCAAGGATCGGGACAAGGGCCGGGACCTTGACAAGGGACGGGACAAGGGCCGGGTCAGGTAGGGCCGGGCCAGTAGGGCGGGAAGCCAAGCACCCCCGTCCCCTCGCGGGGTGGGGAAAACCCCCGGTCGAAGAGGGATACCGCCCTCATGGTGCGCGGACCCGCGACCCAGCACCCTTGATGTACCAGCGGAGAAACCGGCTCCCCGAGACGAAACGGACAGCATCCATGGCCACGGCATACGGACCGGACACTCGGGACCACCAGCGGTCCGGAGCCGGTTTCGGGGACCATCCCCCGGTGAAGCACTTCTTCCCCGCCGCGCTCCGCGCGCCCTTCGAGGGCCGGACCTGGCGTGCATTCGGCTATCTGCTGCTGAGCCTGCCGATCAGCGTGGTCCTGTTCAGCCTCTCGATCACCCTGACATCCCTGGGCGCCGGCATGCTGATCACCTTCCTCGGCGTCCCGATCCTGGCCGGCACGCTCGCCATGTGCCGCGGTTTCGGCGCGCTGGAGCGGGCCCGGGCACGCGGGCTGCTGGGGCTGGACGTGGCCGCACCGGCGCCGGTGCGCGGCAGGACCGGCAGTCTGATGTCCTGGGTGGGCGCGGTCCTGAAGAGCGGGGTGTCCTGGCGGCATCTGCTCTACGCGCTGCTGCACCTCCCGTGGGCAATCTTCGCCTTCACGGTTTCACTGACGTTCTGGTCGTGCGGGTGGGTCACCCTCACCTACCCGCTGTGGCACTGGGTCTTCCCGTCGTACGTGGGGGTCGACGGCATCCAGCTGTACGGCGACAGCGCCCATCAGGTGATCTACCTCGACTCCTCCTTCGAGCTGGCCGCTACCAGCGTGTGCGGTCTGGTGCTCGTCCTCGTCACTCCGTGGATCATCCGCGGCCTGGCGAGCGTGGACCGGGTCATGGTGGCCGGGCTGCTCGGGCCGTCCCAGCTGGCGACGCGCGTCTCGGAACTGGAGTCGGACCGCGGGGTGGTCGTCGACACGGCCGCCGCCGACCTGCGCCGCATCGAACGCGACCTGCACGACGGCGCACAGGCCCGCCTCGTCGCCCTCGCCATGGACCTGGGCCTGGCGAAGGAGAAGCTCAACCACGACCCCGAGGCCGCGGCCCGCATGGTCGACGAGGCCCACGGCGAGGTCAAGGTCGCCCTCCAGGAACTCCGCGACCTCGCCCGCGGCATCCACCCCGCCGTCCTCACCGACCGCGGACTCGACGCCGCACTCTCCGCCATCGCCTCCCGCTGCACCGTCCCCGTCACGGTCGAGGTGGACCTGGTGTCCCGGCCCGCCCAGGCCATCGAGGGGATCGCCTACTTCACGGTCTCGGAGCTGTTGCAGAACGTGAGCAAGCACGCACGGGCGACCCGTGCTTCGGTCGATGTGTGGCGCACCGCGAACCGGCTGATGCTCCAGGTCACCGACAACGGCCGCGGCGGCGCCGAGGTGTCGTCGGGCAGCGGGCTGGCCGGGCTGACCGAGCGGCTGGACGCGGTGGACGGCGTCCTCGTCGTGGATTCCCCGCAGGGCGGTCCGACGCGGATCACGGCCGAGCTGCCGTGGCGCGGCTGAGCGCATCCGTCCGGTGCCGTGACCGGAACCCCCAGGTCCACGGCCCCTTCGGATCTCCTCGTCCCCGGCCGCCGTACCGGCT
>NZ_JBHVFF010000060.1:0-33629 GCF_042801895.1 Streptomyces sp. NPDC057543
CCGCACGTATCCAGCCCCGCCCGTGTGCGGCGCCCACGCGGGTGCCGTACGCGGCATGGCGCCCCGCGCCCTTCAGGCACGACCGACGAACGAAATCCGCCCACCGCCCACAGTCGGTGGCTCTTCTTCGAGGGGTTCTGATGGACCGTCGCACATTTCTCACCGCCGCGGGAACAGGGGCTGCCGCCCTGTCCCTCGGAGCCGTAGCCGTGCCTTCCGCAGGCGCCGCACAGCTCTCGCAGCCCGCGCAAGGCTCGGGCACACCACTGCTCATGCGCTGGTTCCGCGATACGTACCGCTCGATCGAGGCGATGACGACCGACTTCGGCCTCGCCACCGACAAGATCGACGTCAGTGGCTCGGGCGCTCCCGTCCAGTCGCGCCAGACCTCGCCCACCAATATCGGCTGCGGCCTCTGGTCGACGGTCGCCGCCGCCGGGCTCGGCGTGATCAGTGACAACACGATGGAACGCAGGCTGGAGCACACCGTCCGGGCTGTCGAGAAGCTGGAGCGCCATCACGGCTTCTGGCTCAACTGGTACGACGCGCACGACGGTTCGGTCCTGACCCAGTGGCCCGGCACCGGCGATCCGGTACGCCCGTTCCTCTCCTCCGTCGACAACGCCTGGCTGGTCACCGGCCTGCGCATCGCCGCCGACGCCGCACCGGCGCTCCGCCCCCGCGTCGCCCGCATCCTGGCCACCGCCGACTGGTCCTACTACTACACGCCGTACGACCCGGCCGACCCCGTCGCCGGCCCCGGCCAGCTGCGCGGCGGATTCTGGACCGACACCGAGGAACCCACCGGCCACCACTACGGTGCGCTCAACACCGAACCACGCATGGCCAGTTACCTCGGCATCGCGGACGGCTCGCTGCCCTCCGACCACTACTGGCACATGCTGCGCACGATGCTCCCCGAGCACGAGCAGGAGCAGCACCCCGGGGGCGGTTACGTCGCCATGGACGGTGTACGGGTCTGGCAGGGGCACTACACGCACCGCGGCCGGAAGATCGTGCCCACCTGGGGTGGTTCGATGTTCGAGGCCCTGATGGTGCCGTTGTTCGTGCCGGAGCCGGAGTGGTCGCCGCGGTCCTGGGGCCTCACGCACGCGCGCTACGTCCGCAGCCAGATCGAGCACGGCATGAAGGAGGCCGAGTACGGGTACTGGGGCTTCTCCCCCGCCAACATCCCCGAGGGCGGGTACCAGGAGTACGGCGTCGACGCGATCGGCATGCAGGTCGACGGTTACGCCTCCAACACCGACCGGACATACACCAAGGACGGCGCGCCGCTGCCACCCGCCTCGGCGTTCACCAACGGTGTGGTCACCCCGCACGCCTCCTTCCTCGCCCTGCCCTACGCGCCGGACGAGTCGGTCGACAACCTGCGGGCGCTCGACCGCGACTTCGGCGCCTACCACGACGGATACGGGTTCCGGGACTCCGTCAACGTCGGCACCGGCCGGGTCAGTGACTACATGCTCGCCCTCGACCAGGGCATGATCGCCGCGGCGCTGGCCCAGGCGATCCGCCCCGGCCTGCTGCAACGGCCGTTCCGGACCGGCGGATTCCAGTCGAAGGTGCGTCCGCTGCTCGCCAAGGAGCGCTTCTCCATCTGATCGGCCCCGCGGCGGCGTGCCCGAGGGGCAGGTTGGTTCCAGCCCCTCCGGTACGCCGCCCGGTCGCCCTCCCGCACCGCAAAGTCGGCGTAGAGACGCGGCACGCTCCAGGCGCGGCCCGCCCGGCCCCTCGGGCGGGATCGCCGCCGAGCCGGGCCCGCACCCGGATGCCGGGCATGGTGCGGTGTACGGCGTCGAGCAGCCACCGCGCCCGTTCGCCGGGTCGCGGGTCATTGAGGGTGGACATAGCCTCACAAACGTGATGCCGCTCGTGAGCCGTACCCGGATACCGATACCGGGCCGGGCCCTTCTCACCGTGCTGTTGACGGTGTGCTGGCTGGCCCTGCCCGCCGCGCTGACCGCTCGCGCCGACGATCCCGTCACCCTGTCCCGGGACGGGCAGATCACCGACCGGGTGGGCGCGCTCGGCGAGCGCAAGGACCAGGTCGTGGCAGCACTCGACCGGCTGTACGACGAACGCCGCATCCAGCTCTTCGTCGTGTACGTACGGGACTTCTCCGGCCGGTCCGCGCAGAGCTGGGCCGATGCGACGGCCGACCGGAACGGCCTCGGCCGCGACGACGTCCTGCTCGCCGTCGCCACCCACGTCCGGCAGTACGCCTACACCGTCGACCAGGGCTCACGCCTCACCGACGCCCAGCTCCAGGACGTGGCGAGCACGGCCATCGAGCCCGCGCTCAGGAAACACGACTGGGCCGGCGCGGCGATCGGCGCCGCGAACGGATACTCCGCCGTACTGGCCGGCAAGGCCGTGCCCACACCGACGCTCACGCCCGGCGCCGCCGATCCCGGAACCGGGAGTTCCGGCGGGACGAGTACCGGGGACCTGGTTCTTCCGGTGGTCGTCGTCGGCGGGGCGGCGGTGGTCGCCGGCTATGCGTACGCCCGGCGCAGGAAGCGGGTCACGACCCGCACCACGCCCGGTGCGACCGGCTGGGGACCGGGTTCCGCCGGACCGGGCGGGCCGCGGCAGCCGACCCCGTTGCCGGAGCTCGATGCCCGGGCGATGGAGACGCTGGTGGAAACCGATGACGCGGTCCGCACCAGCGAGGAGGAACTGGGCTTCGCCACCGCCCAGTTCGGAGAGGAGGCCGCGGCCCCGTTCACCGAGGCCGTCGCCTACGCGAAGGGCGAGCTGACCGCCGCGTTCCGATTGCGCCAGCAGCTGGACGACGCCTTTCCCGAGGACGATGCGACGCGGCGCCGGATGCTGGACGAGATCATCAGCCGCTGCACGGACGCCGGCTCCCGCCTCGACGCCGTGTCCGAGGACTTCGACCGGCTGCGCGCCCTGGAACGCAACGCTCCGCAGGCCCTGGCCACGGCCGAGACCGCCTTCCGTACGCTCGCCGGCCGCGTCTCCACCGCCGAGGCCGCGCTGACCGCGATGCGCGGCCGGTACGCGGAGTCGGCCGCAGCGCCCGTCGCCGGGACCGTCGACCAGGCCAAGGACCGGCTCGTCTTCGCCACCTCCGCCCTCAACCGGGCCCGGCAGTCGCTGGACAGCGGCGACGACGCCGCGGCAGCGGTGTACGTACGGGCCACCGAGGGCGCCGTCGACCAGGCGACGACCCTCGTCGACGCCGTGGACCGCCGCAGCGGGGAACTCGCGGAGGCGGCAGGCCGGCTGCCCGCCGCCCTCACCGGGATGGAGACCGACCTGGCCGATGCGGGCGGGCTGCTCGAAGGCACCGGGACGGGGATGCCGACGGCGGACCTGCGGGGCCGGATCGCCCGCGCGGAGTCGGTGCTCGCAGATGTGAAGGCGCAGCTGCGGGCCGGTCCGTACGACCCCATCGACGCACTGCGCAGGGTGGAGGAGGCGGACGCGGCGCTCGACGCGGCGCTGGCCGGCGCCCGCGAGCAGGAACGGGGTGATAGCCGGGCCCGCTCCCTCCTCGACCAGGCGACGCTCACCGCGCGTTCGGCGATCGCCGCCGCCGCCGACTACGTCGCCACCCACCGCGGGGCGGTGGGCAGCCAGGCGCGGACCCGCCTCGCGGAGGCCCAGCGGCGGCTCGACCGTTCCCGTGCACTGGCCGGGAGCGACGATCCGCAGGGCGCGCTGGCCGAGGCGCAGCAGGCGGACGCCCTGGCCGGGCAGGCCCGCAGCCTGGCCGAGCAGGACGTGCGGTCGTACGGGGGCCGGGGCGGGCCGGGCGATGTACGGGGCGGCGGCGGTGGGGTCGGTGGCGCGGTGCTCGGCGGCATCATCCTCGGCGGGCTCCTGGGCGGCGGGGGTGGCCGTGGCGGAGGAGGGTTCGGCGGGAGCGGCGGGCCCGGCAGCTTCGGCGGCGGGGGCACGCGCGGCCGGCGGGGCGGCGGCGGCCGCTTCTGAACGGTCGGCACGGCCCCCGGCTCGACGCATCACACGTACGCATTCACCCACAGGAGAGGCGCCATGACCAAGCAGACCATCCTCGGCCGCGTCACCCAACTGGCGAAGGCCAACATCAACGCGTTGCTGGATCAGGCGGAGGATCCGCAAAAAATGCTGGACCAGCTGATCCGCGACTACACGGCCAACATCTCCGAGGCCGAGCAGGCGGTCGCCGCGACCATAGGCAATCTGCGGCTGATGGAACAGGACCACCGCGAGGACGTCGAGGCGGCCGAGGAGTGGGGCGGCAAGGCGCTCGCCGCCAGCCGCAAGGCCGACGAACTGCGGGCGACCGGGGCGGGCGCGGAGGCGGACAAGTTCGACAATCTGGCCAAGGTCGCGCTCGGGCGTCAACTCCAGTCGGAGAAGGAGGCGAAGACCGCGGAGCCGACCATCGCCTCGCAGACCGCGGTGGTGGACAAGCTCAAGTCCGGCCTGGATCAGATGAAGACCAAGCTGACGGAGCTGAAGTCCAAGCGCGACGAGCTCGTCGCACGCGCCAAGTCCGCCCAGGCGCAGAACCGGATGATGGACTCCGTCAAGAACATCGACGTACTCGACCCGACCAGTGAGCTCAGCCGATTCGAGGACAAGGTGCGGCGCGAGGAGGCGCGGGCGCTCGGCAAGCAGGAGCTCGCCGCGTCGTCCCTGGACGCCCAGTTCGAGCAGCTGGACGCCCTGAGCGACAGCGCCGAGGTCGAGGCTCGGCTCGCCGCCCTGAAAGCAGCCTGAGGCGGTCCCGCGGGCCTCCTGAACCCTCCCTCTCAGAACATGCTCAGCAGCTGCTCGACCGTGGGCTCGGCGGCCGGCTCCCCGTCGGGCAGCGCCAGTTCGAACCAGACGGTCTTGCCGCGCGGTGTCCGCCTGGACCCCCAGGCCACGCTCAGCAGACCGACCAGCTGGAGCCCGCGTCCGCCCTCGTCGGTGTCGCGCGCCCGCCGTCGCCGCGGCTGGACGAGGCCCGCGTCCCATACCTCGCAGACGAGCGTACGGTCGCGCAGCAGCCTGAGCCGGATCTCGCCCTCTCCGTACCGCAGGGCATTGGTGACCAGTTCGCTGACCAGTAGTTCGGTGGTGTCCACCAGTTCGTCGAGGTCCCAGGCCAGCAGTTGACCACGGGCCAGTTCGCGGGCGCGGCCGACGGAGCGTGGTTCGCGGGGCAGCCGCCAGTCCCCGACGGCGTCCACCGGCAGCCCCCGGATGCGGGCCATGAGCAGGGCGATGTCGTCCTCGCCGTGCCGGGTGTCGAGGGTGGTCAGCACGTGGTCGCAGACGTCTTCGAGCGGCCGGTCCGGTTCGACGAGCGCGCCGCGCAGGGCATCCAGTCCCTCGTCGAGCGGATGGTCGCGGGACTCGACGAGGCCGTCGGTGTAGAGGGCGAGCAGAGCGCCCTCCGTCAGTTCGACCTCGACCTCCTCGAAGGGTTCGCCGCCGACGCCGAGCGGCATCCCGGGCGGGACGTCGAGCAGCATGGCGGGTTCGCCGGGCTCGACGACGGCCGGGGGCAGGTGACCGGCGTTGGCGAAGGTGCACCGCCGGGTGACCGGGTCGTAGACGGCGTACACGCAGGTCGCCAGGTACACCTCGGAGAGGTCCGCCTCGCGGGACCTGTGGGCGGCCCGCGAGGGCCACTGGGCGCCGCCGCCCGAGCCGCCGGCGGACGAAGAGGTGCCGCCGCCGGGAGTGCCGAGCCCGCGGGCGACCTCGTCGAGCGCGGAGAGCACCTCGGCGGGTTCCAGGTCCAGCAGGGCCAGGGTCCGTACGGCGGTGCGCAGTTCGCCCATGGCCACGGCGGCGCGCAGTCCGCGGCCCATGACGTCGCCGACGACGAGGGCGGTGCGGTGGCCGGGGAGTTCGATCACGTCGAACCAGTCGCCGCCGACCTCGGTGGCCGTGTTTCCCGGGAGGTAGCGGCAGGCGATGTCGAGGCCCGCGGCGACGGGGTCGCCGGGTGGCAGGAGGCTGCGCTGGAGGATCAGGGCGCGTTCGTGCTCGCGCCGGTAGAGGCGGGCGTTGTCGATGCAGACCGCGGCTCGGGCGGCGAGTTCGGTGGCCAGGGCACGGTCCCGCTCGCCGAAGGGTTCGCTGCCCTTGGTGCGGGCGAACTGGACGAGGCCGACCACCGCGTCGTGCGCCACCATCGGTACGGCGAGCGTGGACTGGACGAAGCCCCGGTCGTCGCCGGGCACATCCTCGACATGGCCGGTGCGCAGGGCGACGGCACAGGGCGAGTTGTACGGGAAGCGGTGTACGGCGCCGAGCGCGGGCTGGCCGGTGCACGCGCCGGATGCGGCGCTGTCCGTGGCCGTCGCGGTGACGGTGGTGGGAAAGCCGTCCGACACGGCGCTGGCGAGGGCGACGCGGCGCAGTTCGGCGGAGCCGCCGAAGGACTCCTGCCGGAGCGAGTCCCAGCGGCCGGGCGGCGCGTCGTCGCCGGTGAGCAGCCCCTGGTAGAGGTCGACGGAGGCGACGTCGCAGAAGCCGGGGACGGCGACGTCGAGGAGTTCGCGGGCCGTGGTCTCCAGGTCGAGGGAGTTGCCGATGCGGGCACTGGCCTCGTTGAGCAGCGCGAGGTTGCGGCGGGCGCTGGCGGCTTCGCGGGCGGCGATGTGCCGTCGGGTCACATCGGTGGCCAGTCCGGCGATGCCGATGGGCCGGCCCGATCCGCTGTGCACGCGGTAGAGGTTCATCGACCAGTGGCGGTTCTCGGTGTCACCGGGCGCGGTGCCGACCAGTTGGAGGTCGGTGACGGACGAGCCGGTCGCCAGGACGCGCTTCAGCGTGGCGGTGAGCCGGTCCGCCTCGGGGCGGGAGAGATAGTCGTCGACCGTACGGCCGCGGTGATCGGTGGGCCGCCCACCGAAGACGGTCGCGAAGCGCTCGTTGGCGCGGATGACCGTGAGGTCCATACCGAACAGCACGAAACCGAAGGGAGATTGACCGAATATCGCCTGTGACGCGGCGAGGTCCGTCTCGATGCGGCGCAGTGCTCGGACGTCCACGACGATGCAGAGCGCGGCCCGTTCCCCGGTACCGGTCTCGCTCGGCATCACATAGATCTCGGCGAGCCCGTGCACCGGGTCGTCGCCCGGTATCCGGAAGGGGACGAGGCCCGTCCACTCCTTGCCGTCGAGGATCTCGCCGATCCGGCGGTGGCCGTCCGTGCGCAGGTCGGCAGGCATGAACGCCTCGACCGGATCCATGCCCACCGCTTTGTCCGCGGCAATGCCGAAGAGGCCGGCGGCCCGGCGGCTCCACTGCTCGATCAGGCCATCGGGGCCGATCGAGAAGGAGGCGACCCTGATGTAGTCGTAGATCGAGCCAGGCGGGCTGCTCTGCCACACAATGTCGCCCGCTGTCCCAGGTATTTCGCTCACGCGACCGTCCCCTCCAGCTCACACACCGGACCGGTCCTGCCCGCAGTATTCAGCACTATGGCCCCAACCGACACGGCGTTCACGATCACAGCACGGTCTCAGTCCCTTTCGGCCAGATTCTGCGCGGCCTCCGGACCGACCTCTGGTGATCGCTGTGCGTCCCACCCCACTCCTAACCAGGCAGGGACAGCTCGAACCACACCGTCTTGCCGCTCTTTCCCTGCCGGGTCCCCCAGCGGCGCGCGGAACAGGCCACCAGCTGCAGTCCTCTGCCCCCCTCGTCATCGGGTCCGGCACTGCGTTCGGTAGGCGGATCCGGAAGCGGATCGGAGACTTCCACGAGCAGTCCGGGGTGGGCGGCGGGGGTGTCACCGTTGAGATGAGGGTGTTGCAGCCGCACGCCGATGGGGCCCGTCGTGTACTGCAGGGAATTGGTGACCAGCTCGCTGACCAGCAGAACCGTCACGTCCCCGACGGCGTCGTCCAGCCCCCAGCCGCGCAACGCCTCATGGACGGCATGCCGCGCGGAACGCACCGCGCCCGGCACAGCCGGAAAGGTCCACTCGGCGCAATCGCCTTCACTGTCGATCACGCCGACCACTTCCCAAGACCAGCAGAGGAGAGCGTCCTGTTTTACGGGGGTTAATCAGCCCATACCCGATATTCAGGGCGAAATACCACTGCGATCGACACGTGGGGCGTACGGATGTACGGGTGCGCACACGAACAGATGTACACCGGGAGAGGGGCGCACGTGGCGATCCGTGCGCGCCGCAGCCATCCACATGGGCAGCACTCGACACCGAAGGGGCGCGCCATGAGCGCGACTCCCCCGGACGGGCACGCCCCGGAGAGCCACAACGACGTTCGGGCGCGGCTCAGTTCAGCTTGCCCGCCGCCCTGAGGTCGTCGAAGAGCAGCTGGTCAACCGGTGGAACGAGCGGACGGTCCGCGTACGAGAACCAGGCCATCTCCTCGATCTCGCTGCTCACCGCCAATGTCCCCTCGTAGTCCGCGGTGTAGCAACTCATACGCACCACGGCGCCGCTCGGCAGATCGGGCGCCCCGGCCTCGTACGTACCGACGTGTACCGCGGTATGCGGCGCGAGGAGCACCGTCAGCTCCTCCTTGATCTCGCGGAGCAGGGTTTCGAGATCGCTTTCCGCGCCCTCCCGCTTGCCACCGGGGATGTAGAAGACGTCCTTCCCCCGTGGCCGCGCGCAGAGAATCCTGCCGCCCTCCACACGCACCCATGCCACCGTGTCGATCAGGACCGACATCACTCCGCCTTCACCCTCCGGAACCCACGTCAGGCAGGACCTTAGCCGGACGTACGCCGCCCACCCACCGGGACCCTCGGCCCACCGGGACCCTCGGCCCTCCAGGCCGCCGAACCGCCGCGGCCGGCCACTCCTCGCCCCTGAGCCGGAGAGCGACTCCCCCACGCGACTCCCGGTGGACGCGGCCCGGCGCCCTACGGCCGGGCGCTCTGTCCGACGCGCTCCACCCAGTAAAGCTGCTTGTGACCATGGGTATCGAGCTTGTCGGCGACCTTCCGGGCTTCGCCGTGCGTGGCATATCTGCCGACGCGGTAGCGATTGCCGTTGTCGTCCTCCCTTATCACCAGCCACGGGAGCTCGGCACCACTGTCGGTCATCGCGCCCCTCCCGAGCATTGCGCCCCTACCTCGAACGGCGTGTACGTCTCTAAGGATCCCCAGGAAACCGCAGTACGCATATGCCCGAGCCTACGCCTGACCTTCACTCAACGAATACACAATTACACAAAGAGGTACCGATCCGGCCACGAATAAGGGGGCGCACCCGACTGGATGCGCCCCCTTAGGAGCGGGACATGACAAGTCATGACGGTAGGCGACAGCCCATCGGTCATGGGGTCCGGCAGTGGGCCGGCTTGTCACCATGTGCGCCGGAGAACACCTTGCGCCTGTCGCTCACCGGACCGGAAGGTGGTAGGCGATCCGGAAGCGATCGGCGGGCACCACCACGTCCGCCGTCTCGACCGCGCGACCCGACGCGTAATACGTCCGCTCGATCACCATCACCACATGGCCCGGAACACCGCCGAGGGCCAGGAGCTCCTCCGCCAGCCCCGGACGCGCGCCGACCTGCTCGGCCACGTTGTCCACGACGACATCGATCGCGGCCATCCGCTCGACCACCCCGCAGCCGCCCAGCGGGCCCTCCTCCGGCAGCATCACCGGTGTACGACCCGTCACGGTGAGCGGCTCCCAGGAGGTCGAGAGCATCATCGGCTCCCCGGCCTCCCGGAAGGTGTATCTCGTGCGCATCACCCGGTCGCCCGGTTCGATGCCGAGGCGCTCGGCGATCTCGCCGCTCGCACTCTCCTGCTCGCTGCGGGACTCCCACGTCCCGCACACGCCCTCCGCCGTCTGCTCCTGACGGAACGGACTGGCCCCGGCCCCGGACCGGTAGCCGGAGCGGGCGATCCGGCGCGGGACGGGGCGCTCGCGCACATACGTACCGGACCCGGAGCGCCCCTCGACCAGACCCTCGGCCATCAGCACCTTGCGCGCCTCCAGCGCGACGGTGTCCGAGACTCCGTACTCCTCGCGGATACGCGCCTGCGAGGGCAGGCGCGTATGCGGCGGCAGCGAACCGTTGACGATCTTCTCTCTCAGATCGCTTGCAACACGCAGATAGGCGGGCTGCTCACCGAAAGTCACAGGCCACTCCCAACAGGTTGACAGTCTGCAACAGCCTGGCAACCGTCGGTTGTGCACCGCAAGCACGGGCCAGAGTTTCACTCGAAGTGATGATTCATCACGGCCTCATGCATGACCCGCCACCGAGCCCCGGCGAGAACCGAGCCGCCGAGCCGTCATCAGAACGGCGATCAGAACTCCAGGGCCCAGGAGTCGATCCTCCCGGTGTCGGCCGCCGCGTTGTCGCCGACCCGCGGCTTCCAAGTGCCATCGGCCACCTCCGACGAGGACGCCCGCTCCAGTTTCTCCAACCACGGCAGCGTGCTGGACAGGGGCCGGGGTGAGCCGGAGGTGCGGGCCGGGGGTGAGCCGACGGGCCGGGGTGAGCCGGAGGTGCGGGCCGGGGGTGAGCCGACGGGCCGGGGTGAGCCGGAGGTGCGGGCCGAGGGTGAGCCGACGGGCCGGGGTGAGCCGGAGGTGCGGGCCGAGGGTGAGCCGACGGGCCGGGGTGAGCCGAGGGTGAGCTGAGTGCGGGCCGGTGGGGGGCCGGTGGACGACTCGCCGAAGGCCGAGGGCGCCCCCGTTCACCCGCCCGCCGCGCGCCGTGCACCACCGCTCGGCGCGTGCGTCCATACCTTCGTACGGTGAGCCTCTCGCGCGTCTGTCTCCTCACGTCCCTCGCGTCCCTGACGTCCATGGTCGCGGGCGCTCTGATCGCGCCGCTGCCGCCCCTCTCCTACGCGGCCGCTCCCCTTCCGCCCACCTCCACGACCTGTGGCCGGGACACCGACCCCGCCTGGGCGCCGGCCTCCACCCGGTTCGGCCAGGCCGACGGTTACGACCCCTATGTCGGCAACGGATATCTGGCCCACCGAGTGCCCGCAACAGGCGCCGGATACGCCGCGTCGGACAGGAAGACCGGCTGGCCGCTGTTCACCCCGCGCTACGACGGCGCCTTCGTCTCCGGCCTGTTCGGGCGCGACAAGAACCTCGCCGAAGGCCGCGAGGTGATCGCCGCACTGCCGAGCTGGACGACCCTCGATGTACGCGTCGGCAACGAGACCTACGGCTCCGGCACTCCCCCGGGCCGGATCTCGCACTACCGCCGCACCGTGTTCCTTCGCTGCGGCCTGGTGCGTACGTCGCTGCGCTGGACCACGGCCGACGGGCGCGCGACCGACCTGACGTACGAGGTGCTCGCGGACCGGTCCGACGTACACACCGGGGCCGTACGGCTGCGCATGACACCGCGCTGGAGCGGCACCGCGACCGTCATCGGCCGCCTCGACCCGCGGGGCGCACGCCGGATCACGCTGAACGCCGACGGAACGTTCCGCACACAGGGCACCGGGACGGCCGGCGCGATCGTCCAGACGCTGCGCACCGGCGGATCGAAGCCGCAGGTATCCGGCGCGAACCAGATCCGCAGCACGCCCCAGGTACGCGCCGGGCGCACGTACACCTTCGAGAAGTACGTGGGAGTGGACACCGCGCTCACCTCGTCCGCCCCACGCACCACCGCCCGCGAGGCGTCGCGGCGCGCGGCCGGCCGCGGCTGGTCGGCTGTCCTCGCCGCGAACGCCGCCGCCTGGCGACGGGCATGGGCGGCCGACATCTCCGTACCGGACAGTCCCGACCTGCAGAAGTGGCTGAGGTCGGCGCAGTACGGCCTGTTGGCGTCCACCCGTACCGGTTCCCGCGACAGCATCGCTCCGGCTGGTCTGACCAGCGACAACTACGCGGGCCTGGTGTTCTGGGACGCCGAGATCTGGATGTACCCGGGGTTGCTCGCCACCCGCCCCCAGCTGGCCCGTTCGATCGTCGAGTACCGCTACCGCACGCGCGGGGCCGCCGGCGCCAACGCGCGGAAACTGGGATTCCGGGGCCTGTTCTACCCGTGGACGAGCGCGAGCAAGGGCGATCTGTGGTCCGAGTGCCAGAGCTGGGACCCACCGCACTGTCTCACCCAGATCCACCTCCAGGGCGATGTCTCGCTCGCCGTCTGGCAGTACTACCTGGCGACCGGGGACCGCGACTGGCTGGCCGGTCACGGGTGGCCGCTGCTCCAGGGGATCGCCGACTTCTGGGTCTCTCGGGCGACCGCCGACGCGGACGGCAGCTACTCGTTGAAGGACGTCGCGGGCCCCGACGAGTACAGCAACGGCGTCACCGACGGGGTCTTCACCAACGCGGTCGCGGCCACCGCGCTACGCAACGCCACCCGCGCGGCGCGGTTGCTCGGGCATGCCGCACCGGCCGAGTGGACGCGGGTCGCGGACGGTCTGCGCATCCCGTACGACCCGAAACGGAAGATCTTCCTCCAGTACGCGGGCTACAACGGCTCGACGATCAAGCAGGCCGACACGGTGCTGCTGATCTACCCGCTCGAATGGCCGATGGAGCCGGGCGCCCGGGCAGCCACGCTCGACTACTACGCCGAGCGCACCGATCCGGACGGCCCGGCGATGACGGACTCGGTCCAGGCGATCGACGCGGCCGCGATCGGGGAGGCCGGCTGCGCGACGTACACCTATCTCCAGCGCGCCGTACGCCCGTTCATGCGCGGCCCGTACGCCCTCTTCAGCGAGGCCCGGGGCGCGAAGTCGGGCGCACAGGACCCGTTGTCGGGGGCTCCCGCGCAGGACTTCCTCACCGGGAAGGGCGGATTCCTCCAGGTTTTCACGCACGGACTGACCGGCCTGCGGCTGCGGGAGGACGGGGTGCGCCTCGATCCGCTGCTGCCACCGCAGTTGGGCAGGGGCGTCACGCTGACGGGGCTGCGCTATCGGGGCCGTACGTACGACATCGCGATCGGTCCCCTGACGACGACGGTCCGGTTGACCTCCGGCGCGCCCTTCACCGTCCACACCCCCACCGGCCCCCGCCTCCTCACCGGCACACTCGCCCTCGTCACCCGCCGCCCCGACCTCGCCCGGACGACGAACGCGGCCCGCTGCCGCCCGGCGACGGCGAGCTCCGAGACTCCCGGCCTGTACGCCGCCGCCGCGGTGGACGGCAGCCCGGCCACGGCCTGGTCCCCGGACGGCGCGACGGGCAGCCTGACCGTGGACCTGGGCCGCACGGCCGCGGTGACCTCGATCGAGCCCGAGTGGACGGACGCACGCGTCGTCTCGTACCGCCTGGAGACAACGGTGAACGGCAAGGACTGGCAGCCGTACAGGCCGGGTTCCGCGGCCCGGCGAGTACGCCTGACGGTCGAATCGGGGGACGCGGAGAAGCCGGTGGGCGTACGGGAGTTGAGGGTCGAGCAGCCGTAGTCGGCACGTGCGCTGCCGCCCGGACGCCGTGCCACGGCAGGCAGCGCACATGCCCGCCTACGGCTGGAAGTAGCGGGCACCCTTCTCGATCAGGTGCGAGGCGTAGACCCGCCCCAGGGCCGGCTTCCCCCGGTACATGCCCACGTAGCCCTGTGCACTGTCGACGACGACCGGCCGCGCGAAGCAGGCGAACTGATTGCGCTGTTTCTCCTCCGCCCACGCCATCGCGGCCGGATCGATCCGGTCACTGACCAGAACGGGGAAGGAAGCGACGCCGGTCTGCATCCCGACGGGCAGACCGCCCTTGTTCTTCTTGGCGTACGCGAGCACCTGCGTGGTGAACGTGTCGATGACCGGCACGGTGATCTCGGGCACGGCGGCGGCCACCGTGAACAGATGCAGGTTGGTGGCCGCCCACCGCATCCGGAAATCGGACCGCCGCCCGACGAGCACCGGAACTCCGGCCCAGTCCTCCCAGCGAGGCGCGCAGCCGTCGGCCGCCAGTCGGCTCTCGACGGAGGCCAGGTAGTTACGTATCGACTCTTCACTCATGACCGCGATTGTCCATGGGCCGGGCGGTCTCCGGATACCGGCCGAACCGGTTCGCCGGGCCGACCGGTCCGCTCAGATACCCGGCGAGCCAACTCGGGTGTAGGGAACGCCGACACTGGTGCCACCAGGGGTGACCACCCTGACGGTGACCGCGCCCAACACGCCGGGGGGCGCCGCGGTCGTCAGCTGCGTGTCGGAGACCACGGTGAAACCGGCGGGCACGCTCCCGAACAGCACTTGGGTGGTATACGTCAGTCCGGATCCGCTGACAGTCACCGTGTTCCCGCCTGCCGACGGCCCCTGGTCGGGTACCAGACCGCTGACTACCGGGGCACCCACATACAGGTAGGCCACACTGTTGCTCGTGCCACCGGGCGTGGTGACGGTGACCGGGACGGTGCCGCTGACACCGGGCGGCGCCGTCACTCTGATCTCCGTGGCCGAAAGAACGGTGAAGGTGGTGGCCGCCGTCGAGCCGAAGCGAACCGCCGTGGCCTGAAGGAAATTGGCCCCGGTGAGCGTCACGGCGTTGCTACCGCCCACCTGACCGGACCCGGCGACGACGCTGGTGAGAACCGGTGCGGCGAGGTAGTAGTAGGCGACGGCTTGGCTGCTGGTGCCCCCGGGCGTGGTGACCGTGACGGCAACCGGTCCCGGGCCACCGCCGCCGGGGACGACCGCAGTCAGTTGATTCGCCGAGACGACGGTGAACGTGATCGCCGCGTTCACGCCGAAGCGAACGGAGGTCGTACCGGTGAAGCCGGTTCCGGACAAGGTGAGGCTGTTCCCGCCCGCGAGTGGCCCCTGGGTCGGAGCCACGCTGCCCAGAACCGGAACGGCGACATACGTATAGGCGATCCCGGCACTGGTGCCGCCCGGAGTGGTGATCGTGACGTTCACTGTGCCGGCGGGCGCGGCGGGGGCGATCGCGGTGGCCTGTGTGTCGGAGACGGCGATGAACGCGGCGGCCACGGTACCGAAACGGACCGAGGTGGCGCCGGTGAAGCCGGTCCCGGTCAACGTGACCGTGTTCCCGCCCTCGGCCGACCCCTGGTTGGGGACGAGAGAACTGATCGTGGGCGTCGCGGTCGTGTAGGTGAAACCCACGCCGTTGCTGGTTCCGTCGGGCGTGGTCACCGTGATCTGTACGGTGCCCGCACCGGCCGGGGCGACCGCGGTGATCCCGGTCGCGGACACCACGGTGAACGAAGCGGAGGGGGTACCGCCGAAGGTGACCGCGGACGCGGTGGTGAATCCTGTGCCGGTCAGTGTGACGGCCGTTCCGGCGGCCCCGGAGGAAGGGCTGCTCGCGGTGATTACAGGGGCCGCCGCAGCCGTCGACGGTTGCGTAGCGTGGGGCATTGAACTGTCGGAGCGCTCCACTGCCGTTCTCCTGTCAGGGTGATGTGATCGGCGTGATGTGATCGGCGTGATGTGATCGGGGCGTTGTGGGCAGGCGTTGTGAACGGTGGTCTGAACGGGGTGTTGCGGACGGGATACGGAGACCGGAATGTGAGGGTCGGGGCGCCGCCCGGACCTCCTGGCCGGGCGGCGCGAGCGAGTGGTACCGAGTGGGGTACCCGCCCGGCCGGGCGCGGAGTGCGCCGGGCCGGGGCGGGCATCATGCGACCGGAAGCGGTACCGGCGCCGGGTGCTGTTCCACGCCGACGGTCGGTGCCACAGCCGTGGCAAATCAGATGCCGGGGCCCGTCACATAGGTGAAGGCGCCGACGTCCGTGGCTGTGCCCGCAGGGTTGGAGAGACCGACGTCGACCGCACCGACCGCGCCGGGCGGGGTCACGGCGGACACCGTCGTCGCGTTGATGACCGAGAACGGTGCCGGCACCGAGTCGAACGTGACCTGGCTCGTCGACGTCAGGTTGGTGCCCGTGATGGTCACCGCGGTTCCGCCCGACGTCGGTCCGGAGGTCGGAGTGATCGCGGTGATGGTCGGGACGTCGATGTACGTGTACGACAGACCGTTGTTGGTGCCTCCGGCGGTCGTCACACTGACGCTCACCGCCCCGGCTGCCGCACCCGCGGGCACGACGACGCTGATCTGGCTGTCCGACAGCACCGTCGGCGTGGCGGTATTGGCGCCGAAGGACACCGCCGTGGCGGTGGACAGGCCGGTGCCGCTGATGGTGATGGTGTTGCCGCCCGCGGTGGGGCCCGAGCTCACGCTCAGACCGGACTTGAACGGGGCGCCGACGTAGAAGAACGGAATCGGGTTGCTGGTTCCGCCCGGGGTGGTCACCGTCACGCCGACATCGCCGGAGCCGGACGGCGAGACTGCGGTGACCTGGGTCGGCGAGACGTTGGTGACGCCGGTGGCCGGCTTGGTGCCGAAGAGCACCGCGCTGGTGCCCGTGAGGTTGGTGCCCGTGATGGTGACGGTGGTACCGCCACCGGTGGAGCCCTGGTTGGGACTGATTGGCATGATCGTCCTCCGTGTGCTTGAACTGAACTCCCGCATAAGGGAGTTGCCTCCGAGCCGAGTCCGGAGCAAGACCCATGGCCATGACTTGGACCACTGGGCCACTGTCCGACCCCGACCGGCCTCGCTCGCCTCCTGCTCGACCGCTTCCCCGGGTGCACCGTCGGCCGCACCCGGGAAAGCGCCCGAAAGGTGCCTGCCGGGGGAAGGCACCTCCAGCAGCCGTCGCCGCGCAGGGTGCATGGAACCGTGATGGGCCATGTCGCGGGCCGCCGGCCCCGGACGCCGTGCCCGGCGACCACGCTCATGGCCTCGATGGCGAGGTACTCGGTGTGCGCGGACTGCTCGCGCACCGCTCACTTGCAGAGGCCGGAGGCTGCCGCACCACCCCTGCCGCTGTTCGGCAGGGACGACTGGTCGGATCCAAGTCCTCTACAGGGGCGCCCATCGCGGCCGTCCGGAGCAATCGATGCCGAGGTCCGTCATGCGTGGACGGTCGGCGAACAGAACGGTTCCGCGCTCCCCCGGAGAGGGATGGGCGGCCCACCGGTTCGGTTACTCAAGTGACCCATACAAATCGAATATGAGACAAGCATCCTGACTGGCAGTCACCTGAAAGGCCGAGCGTACGAGGGCGGATCGACCGGTACGCCGGAGGAACCCGAATCCGCCGCCCCTCCCACCACGCGCCCCCCAGGAACCAACACGCACACGCCTGCGCATCACCTCTCGACTCCTGGACATCGACAACGCCCTCATACCGTCCCCGTCAACAGACGGCACCACCCCGTCCACCTACGTCCACCACACCGCCCTGCCCACCGGCCGGCACCCGACGCCCCGTCCCCCATCCGGCTCGCCCCCCCTGCCACGGCCCGTTGGCTCACCGACCTCCCGGCCGGCGGACTCGTTTCCCCCGTGCGGTGCGCAAAGCCGGGGTACGCGAATGGGCCCGCCGCCAAAGCGCGGCGGACTCCACGCACAGCACCAAGGCCGCCCTACCCGCTCCACCGCAGGTGCGCGGGTGCCGCCGCGCGGGGCTGTGGTCGAGGTGGCGGCGGAGCCGGTCGGAGCCCGCTTCCGCGTCACGGCCGCCGGCCGGCTCGCCGCGACGGGCGCGGTCACGCTGTTGAGGCCATGATCGGGCCACATGGGGACAGTCGGAGCGAGCGCGTGGAGGAACGATCGTGGGCACGAACGGACAGGGGGACATGGAACGGTTGCACTGCCTGGTCACCGGAGCGTCCGGGTACATCGGCGGGCGTCTGGTACCGGAACTGCTGCGAGCGGGCCACCGGGTGCGGTGTCTGGCCCGCTCCCCCCGCAAACTGCGTGACCACCCCTGGGCGGGGGACGCCGAGACGGTCCAGGGCGACGTGACGGACTCGGACTCGGTCGCCGCGGCCATGCGCGGGATCGACGTCGCGTACTACCTGGTGCACGCCCTCGGCACCGGCTCCACGTTCGAAGAGACCGACCGCCGTGGGGCCCGTGTCTTCGCCGAGCAAGCGCACTCCGCCGGGGTGCGACGGATCGTCTACCTGGGCGGCCTCACGCCACCGGACGTACCCGAAGGGGCGCTCTCCCCGCATCTGCGCTCCCGGGCCGAGGTCGGGCGAATCCTCCTCGACGCACCGGTGCCCGCCACCGTGCTGCGGGCAGCGGTCGTCATCGGCTCGGGATCGGCCTCCTTCGAGATGCTGCGCTATCTGACCGAGCGGCTGCCGGTCATGGTCACCCCCAGCTGGGTGCACACCCGGACCCAGCCCATCGGGGTACGCGATGTCCTGCGCTACCTCGTCGGCTCGGCCACCATGCCGGACGACGTCGACCGGGCATTCGACATCGGCGGGCCCGATATCCTCACGTACCGGGAGATGATGTGCCGCTATGCCGCCGTCGCCGGACTGCCTCGGCGGCTCATCGTGCCGGTACCGGTCCTCACGCCGTGGCTGTCCAGCCACTGGGTCGGCCTCGTCACCCCGGTGCCCGCCTCCCTGGCCCGGCCGTTGACGGAGTCACTGCGTCACGAGGTCGTCTGCCAAGAGCACGACATCGCCCGGTACGTGCCCGACCTTCCGGGCCGGCCGCTGCCGTTCGACGAGGCGTTGGCCCTGGCACTGCGACGGGTGCGTGAGGCCCAGGTCGCCACCCGCTGGTCGTCCGCCGCCGTACCGGGGACGCCCAGCGATCCGCTGCCCACTGACCCGGACTGGGCCGGAGGCAGCCTCTACCAGGACGAACGGCAGCTGTCGGTCGACGCGTCCCGAAAGGCCCTGTGGAAGGTGATCGAGGGGATCGGCGGCGACAACGGCTGGTACTCCTTTCCGCTCGCCTGGGCGGTCAGGGGATGGCTGGACCGGTTCGTCGGTGGCGTCGGGCTGCGCCGCGGGCGACGCGACGCCGAACGCCTGCGGGTCGGAGACTCGCTGGACTTCTGGCGGGTCGAGGAGATCGAGCCCGGACGGCTGCTGCGGCTGCGCGCGGAGATGCGGCTGCCGGGCCTCGCGTGGCTGGAGATGTACGCCGAGACCGATTCCGAGGGCCGTACCCGCTACCGGCAGCGGGCGCTGTTCCACCCACGCGGTCTGCTGGGCCACGCCTACTGGTGGTCCGTCTCCCCTTTCCACGCCGTGGTCTTCGGCGGCATGGCCCGCAACATCACCCAAGCCGCCGCCAAGGGGATGAGCGCGCACGGAGCCCCGTCGCGCGCCGACCGCGCCCAAAAACCCCGCCCCGGGCGACGATTCGGCCAGTAGCTGCCCATCAGCACCGCCTCATGACACCAGGAGTGACGCCATGACCGTCGCGGTCGTCCTGTTCACCTCGGATCTGCGTCTGCACGACCATCCCCCACTGCGTGCCGCACTCGCGGCGGCAGACGAGGTGGTGCCGCTGTTCGTACGCGATCCGGGTGTCCACGCGGCCGGCTTCGACGCGCCCAACCGCAACGCCTTCCTCGCGGAGTGCCTGACCGACCTCGACGCCTCGCTGCGCCGGCGCAGCGGCCGGCTGGTGGTGCGCACGGGGCCGGTCGTCCGGGAGGTCTGCGCGCTCGCCGCGGAGTGCCGAGTCTCCGAGGTGCACATGGCCGCCGGCGTCACCGGATACGCCCAGCGCCGGGAGGAGCGACTGCGTGACGGTCTCGGCGATCAGGGCGTGGCACTGCGCGTGCACGACAGCGTGGTCACCGCCGTCGGCGCGGGGACGGTGACTCCGGCCGGCTCCGACCACTACGCCGTGTTCACCCCCTACTTCCGCCGCTGGTCACAGGAGCGACTGAGGGACCCCTGCCCGGCGCCACGCACCGTGCTCGTTCCCGACGCGGTGCACAGCGAGCCGTTGCCGTCCCGCGATGGGCTGTCGGGTGTCTCCCCGGACCTTCCGGCCGGAGGGGAGACGCGGGGGCGTGAGCGGTTCGCCCGGTGGGCGCGCAAGGATCTGTCCGGGTACGAGGAGCGCCACGACGACCTGGCGGGCGACGCGACCTCACGGCTGTCACCGTACCTGCACTTCGGGGCCCTCTCGCCGGTGGAGCTCATCCAGCGGGCCCGCGCGCACGGCGGGCCCGGGGCGGACGCTTTCGTGCGCCAGCTGTGCTGGCGCGACTTCCACCACCAGGTACTGGCGGCACACCCGGCCGCATCCGTCGAGGACTACCGCACGCGACACGACCGGTGGCGCACCGCGGACGAGGCAGCCGAAGACATCGCCGCGTGGCGTGAGGGCCGCACCGGATACCCGGTCGTCGACGCGGCGATGCGCCAACTCCGGCACGAAGGCTGGATGCACAACCGCGCGCGCCTGCTGGTGGCCAGCTTCCTGGCCAAGACCCTCTACGTGGACTGGCGGATCGGTGCCCGGCACTTCCTCGACCTGCTCGTGGACGGTGACATCGCCAACAATCAGCTCAACTGGCAGTGGGTCGCCGGAACCGGCACCGATACCCGTCCCCACCGCGTGCTCAACCCGGTCGTCCAGGGCAAACGCTTCGACCCGCAAGGAGCGTACGTACGCCGATGGGTGCCGGAACTGCGGGACGTGGCGAGCAACCGCATCCATGAACCGTGGCGGCTGCCCGAGCGTGAACGGGCACACCTGGACTATCCGGAGCCGCTGATCGACCTCGCGGACGGCCTGGCACGGTTCAAGCACGCCCGCGGCCGGGGCTGACAGCAGGCCACACAGCACCGACGTCGACCACGGGGCGATTCATCTCTCTCGCGAGCGAGATATTGTGTTCGAGGCCGGGTTGCTGACGCGTGAGCGCCGCATGCCCGGAGATCTCGCACGCATGGAGGATTGCCGTGGCCCTGCCCGCTCTGTCACCACCCGCCTCGCCTGCGGCTCCTCCGCGGCGCCGCAGGTCTCCCGGCCGTGCTGTGGTCGGGTGGCTGACGAGCACGGACCACAAGCGGATCGGGACGCTCTACCTGGTCACCTCCTTCGCGTTCTTCTGCATCGGCGGCCTCATGGCGCTACTGATGCGCGCCGAGCTGGCCCGTCCAGGTACGCAGCTGATGTCGAACGAGCAGTTCAACCAGGCCTTCACGATGCACGGCACCGTGATGCTCTTCATGTTCGCGACGCCGGTCTTCTCCGGCTTCGCGAACTGGATCATGCCGCTGCAGATCGGCGCGCCGGACGTGGCCTTCCCGCGGCTGAACATGTTCGCCTACTGGCTCTACCTGTTCGGTTCACTGATCGCCCTCGGTGGATTTCTCACCCCGCAGGGTGCGGCGAGCTTCGGCTGGTTCGCCTACAGCCCGCTCTCGGACATGAGCTACTCGCCGGGCGTCGGCAGCGACCTGTGGATCACGGGGCTGGCGTTGCAGGGCTTCGGCACCATCCTGGGCTCCGTCAACTTCATCACCACCATCATCTGCATGCGGGCCCCCGGCATGACCATGTTCCGCATGCCGATCTTCACCTGGAACGTGTTGCTCACGAGCGTGCTGGTCCTGCTGGCCTTCCCGGTCCTGGCCGCCGCGCTGTTGGCGCTGGAGTTCGACCGGAAGTTCGGCGCTCACATCTTCGACCCCGCCCACGGCGGGGCGCTGTTGTGGCAGCACCTCTTCTGGTTCTTCGGCCACCCCGAGGTCTACATCCTCACCCTGCCGTTCTTCGGCATCGTCTCGGAGGTCGTCCCGGTCTTCTCCCGCAAGCCGATGTTCGGCTACATGGGCCTGATCAGCGCCACCATCGCCATCGCCGGCCTCTCGGTCACCGTGTGGGCGCACCACATGTACGCCACCGGCGGTGTGCTGCTGCCCTTCTTCTCGTTCATGACGATGCTGATCGCGGTCCCGACCGGGGTGAAGTTCTTCAACTGGATCGGCACCATGTGGAAGGGCTCGCTGTCCTTCGAGACCCCGATGCTGTGGTCCCTGGGCTTCATGGTCACCTTCCTCTTCGGCGGCCTGACCGGCGTGATCCTGGCCTCACCTCCACTCGACTTCCATGTCACGGACTCGTACTTCGTGGTCGCGCACTTCCACTACGTGGTCTTCGGCACCGTGGTGTTCGCGATGTTCGCCGGATTCCACTTCTGGTGGCCCAAGTTCACCGGCAAAATGCTCGACGAGCGCCTCGGAAAAATAACCTTCTGGACGCTGTTCACCGGCTTCCACAGCACCTTCCTCGTCCAGCACTGGCTGGGCGCCGAGGGCATGCCGCGCCGGTACGCCGACTATCTCGCGGCCGACGGCTTCACCACGCTGAACACCGTCTCGACCATCGGCTCGTTCCTGCTCGGTCTGTCGATCCTGCCGTTCTTCTACAACATCTGGAAAACCGCCAGGTACGGCAGGCCGGTCGGCGTCGACGACCCGTGGGGCTGGGGCCGTTCACTCGAGTGGGCGACCTCCTGCCCGCCGCCACGGCACAACTTCGCGGCGCTGCCGCGGATCCGCAGCGACTCGCCCGCCTTCGACCTCCACCACCCCGGCATCACCGTCCGCGAGGAAGCCGAGGACAAGCGGACGGCCACCAGCGGCCGGGGCTGATCCGGGCCCCCGCCGCCCGCTCCATCACACGCTCAGGAGTCGTCCATGGACGCCAGTTACGAAGCAGCCCTCGGGCTGCACCAGATCGAGGGATTCCTCTACTGGGAGGCCAGTCGCCACGAGGCACACTGCAGGGCCCGGGACTTCGCCCGGGAGTTGCCCGGACTCACCACCGACCAGCGCCTCGTGATCGAGGAGGCCTACGCCCGGAGGGAGATGGAGAACGCGCGCCAGGTCACCCAGCACATCGCGGAACGTATCGGCCAGGTCGAGGCTCAGTACACGGCGCGCCATCGCCGTTTCGCCCGGGACACGGCCGTCACCATGGGGGTCATCACGATGGCGCTGATCGGCCTGTGCATCGCGGTGATCCTGGGGACGGCGGCCGGCACTTCCTGATGCCGCCCGTCCGCGGTCAGCGGGTGTCCTGCTCGAGGGAGACCAGAAGCTTGCGCAGGGCGTCCGCGATCGCGGCGCGTTCACCTGGTTCCAGGACGGACAGGACATCTTGTTCCAGGCCGAAGTGGCGTCTCACCGCGTGATCAAAACTCGCCCGCCCCTCCTCCGTCAGACCCACCAGAGTGCTTCTGCCATCGACGGGAGAGGGGCCGCGCTCGATCCACCCCTCCCGCTCGAGCCGGTTGAGCCGTCCGGTCAGACCGGCCGAGGACACCACGAGCGCCCGGCGCAACTGACCTGGAGTCAGTGCATAGGGAGGACCGCTGCGACGCAGCGCCTGAAGCAGGTCGAAGTCGCCGACATTCGCAATGGGCAACCCGCCCGAGCGGCGCAGCCGAGTCGCGAACAGCTCTTCCAGAAGCCGGGCCGCGCGCAGCAGGCGTGCCACCACCTCGCTGGACGACACGTCGAGCTCGGGCCACTCGCTCCGCCATTCGGCCAGCATCGCGTCCACGCTGTCGCCGTCACTCGCGGTCCTGGTTTCCTCGTCGTCGCCCATCGCGGGAACAGGATATCGGCACGATGGCCGAGGGCCGTCCGCCACCGAGACGTGCCGCCCACGACGCTGTCGCCCCACTGCTCCACGGTGACCTGTCCCGGCACAGCCCGCACCGGCTCAGTGGTCAGTACTGGTAGCGGGCAGCGAGGATCACGATCTCCCTGTCCGTGACCAGGTGGACGAGGCGATGCTCGTCGTCGATCCGCCTCGACCACGCCCCGGGCAAGCGGTACTTGAGGGGCTCGGGCTTCCCGATCCCCGTGCCGGGGTCACGTTCGACGTCCTCGATGAGCTTGTTGATTCGAGCGAGCATCTTGCGGTCGCTCTTGAGCCAGGACGTGTAGCCCTCCCAGCCCTGATCCTCGAGAACAAGCCTCACACAGCACCCGCGGCAGGGTCCACCGCGCCCGGATCGATCAGCTCGCGCTCCGACACGTTGATGTTGCCCAGGGCGTTCTCGTATGCCTTGAGCAGATCATCCCAGCACCGTCCCAGCACGGGATTCACAACAAAGTACGCGAGGGACCAGGACCGCCAACGCTACACAACGGCCGGCAAGGGGCCGAGGCCCGAGGGACTTCTCGGCAACGTCTATTCAGCCTGCTCGCGCTCCCCAACTCCGTTGCCACGCCGGCCAGCCGCCACTCATAGCGGCCAAGCGGTCAGCAAATCGCCGGGGCCGTAGGTGGCATCGAGCCCCGGACAGTCGACTCCGCTGCGCGAGACCGCCACGACGGGAACAGGTTCGTCGGTGAGAGCGGCCCGGTGTCGATGGAGAGCGGCCAAGTCGTGCCCGTCGAAGGGCGACTGCTCCAGCCACTTGATGGAGCCGACGAAGAGCAGTTCCTTGGCGATGGGGGCGCGGTCCGCCCCGACGATGTCGATCTCGACGTCATTGGTGCGGGTCCAGTAGCCGCCCACTGCGGGGGCCGCGGGCAGCCGGTCGTCGGGCAGTATCCGCGCCAGGGCCTCGCGGACGAGGGGCTCGACGGCCCGGCCGCGCCAGCTTGTCCAGTTCTCCCGGATGCGCGCCAGGGTCAGATCGCCCCGCCCTCGCTCGATCTCGTCCATGGACGGGCCGAGCAGATGCAGCCAGAAGCGCAGGTAGGGATCTGTCACCCGGTAGCGGCGATCCTTCGACGGACGCAGCGATACAGGCAGCTCCCCAGCGACGATCCGTTTGTCCGTAAGCAGCTCAAGAGCTCGCTGCAGCGGTGTGGCCCCAATCCCGCCGGCTGCACGGGCGATGTTGGTGAAGGTCCGCTCGCCACTTCCGATAGCCGCTAGCACCGTGCGCGCCTGGGCCTGCGGGGGGAATTCGGCAGCCAGCGAGCGCTCGGCCGACACCAGCAGGGCCGAGACCGGATCACTCATCGCCTCGCCGAGGAAGTCCCACAGCCCTGCGCCGCGCGGCCACTCCGCGCAGATCAGCGGCAGCCCGCCGGTAACCAGTGCAGCGTCGAGGGCTTCCGCCGGATCCAGCCCAAGCATCTGCCCCACCTCGGCGGGGTTGAGCGGTCCCAGCACCATCTCCCGGCCACGCTGATGGAAGGGTCGTCCGTAGCTGTTCAGTGCCTCCATCATTGACAGATCGGAGCCAATGAGGACCAACAGCACCGGCTTGGTCTCCAGCACCCGGTCCCAGGCCCGCTGCAGCATCCCCTCAAAGGCGCCAGCGGTATCCATCAGGTACGGCACTTCATCGATGACCAGCACGCTCGCCCGGTCGGCGGGCAGCGCCGCAGCCAGCACGTCGAACGCGGCATCCCAGCTCTCCGGCCGCGCGGCGGCCACCAGCCCCGCCAACGGCAGCGTCGATGCTTGGGCGTCTCGGGCCAGCCGTGCCAGATCATCCCTGGGTGCGGCACCAGTCGCCGCATAGAACAGGAACGGGGCTCCGGAGCGCTCCGCAAACCGCTCGACCAGGCGCGACTTGCCCACTCGGCGCCGCCCGCGCAACATCACACACCGACCTGGCCGCTCCCCTCCAACCCCTGCCGCTACCTTCTGCAGCTCTCGCTCAAGCGTCGCCAGCTCCTGCCTACGGCCTACGAAATCAACCACGTCAGCCGACCTCCACGCATGACACTAACGATGAAGTTACCAACATAGATGTTAGTAGAAGTCCCAGCGCGATCCCAGCACGGTAGGGATGACCAGGGGTGATGACAGGTGACGAGGGGTCAGCTATCCCGGCACGGGAAAAACCAAGGGCCCGACTCCGAAGAGTCGGACCCCTCCTGAACTGCACGTTTGCCAGATCAGCAACGTGGCGCTACGTCAGCCGCTACACATTGAAGCGGAACTCCACCACGTCGCCGTCCTGCATCACGTAGTCCTTGCCCTCCATGCGGGCCTTGCCCTTGGCGCGGGCCTCGACGACCGAGCCTGTTTCGACCAGGTCCTCGAAGGAGACGATCTCCGCCTTGATGAAGCCCTTCTGGAAGTCGGTGTGGATGACACCGGCCGCCTCGGGGGCCGTGGCGCCCTTCTTGATCGTCCAGGCTCGGGCTTCCTTCGGGCCTGCGGTGAGGTAGGTCTGCAGGCCCAGGGTGTCGAAGCCGACGCGGCCGAGGGTGGCGAGGCCGGGCTCTTCCTGGCCCATGGACTGGAGGAGTTCGAGGGCCTCGTCGTCGTCGAGCTCGATCAGCTCGGACTCGATCTTGGCGTTGAGGAAGATCGCCTCGGCGGGGGCGACCAGGGAGCGCTGCTCGTTCTTGAAGTCCTCGTCGACCAGCTCGTCCTCGTCGACGTTGAAGACGTAGAGGAAGGGCTTGGTGGTGAGGAGGTGAAGCTCGTGGAGGAGCTTGCCCTTCTCCGTGCCCGCGGTGATGCCTGCGGAGAAGAGGGTCTGGCCGGACTCGAGGATCTTCTGGGCCTCCTCGACCGCGGCGAGGACCGCGACCTTCTCCTTCTGGAGGCGGGACTCCTTCGTGAGGCGCGGGACGGCCTTCTCGACGGACTGGAGGTCGGCGAGGATCAGCTCGGTGTTGATCGTCTCGATGTCGTCCTTGGGCGAGACCTTGCCGTCGACGTGGACGACGTTCTCGTCCTTGAAGGCGCGGATGACCTGGCAGATCGCGTCGGACTCGCGGATGTTCGCGAGGAACTTGTTGCCCAGGCCCTCACCCTCCGAAGCGCCTCGCACGATGCCGGCGATGTCGACGAAGTCGACCGTCGCGGGGAGCAGGCGCTGCGAGCCGAAGATCTCCGCCAGCTTGTTCAGGCGGGCGTCCGGAACGCCGACGACGCCCACGTTCGGCTCGATCGTGGCGAACGGGTAGTTGGCCGCCAGCACGTCGTTCTTGGTCAGGGCGTTGAACAGGGTCGACTTGCCGACATTCGGCAGGCCGACGATTCCGATCGTGAGCGACACGTTGGCGACTTCCTGAGGAGTGAGGAGGAGGGTGGAGAGGGGGAGAGGGGGTGGAACGCGTCGGCCCCAGGGGGCCGATTCTCCAGTTTACGGGCGGGCGCAACCGGGTACCCACGGGTCCGCTCGGGCACCGGCTCCGGACACCGCCGCCGGCACCGGTCCCGGCGCCGTTTCGGTCGGCGTTCGGCCGTGTGGCATCGAACTCACCCCCAAGGTCGCACAAAGCGCGTGTCCCACACCCGTTTCCTCCCGCCTTGCGACCTACGTTGTCCCGGTGGAGCAGCACAGGACACGTCCCCCGCAGCGCAGGCAGTCTCAGCAGGCCCCGCTGTCCCCGCAGGGCACCATCGACGAAGCCGCCGCCGTCTGTCGGGTGATGGACGCGAAGCCGGAGGGCGGCCGGTCCCGGCCGGTGCCGCCTGCCGTTCTGGCGCTGCGCAGGCTGCCGAATCCCCGGCTGACGGGCATCGGTGCGGGGCTCTTCGCCACCGCCTCCATGTTCGTACTGGCGTGCCTCGACGAGCTGCTGCTCGACGGTTCGTCGGCCGTGTTCGGTGTGCTGTTCCTGCCGGTCAGCGCATTGACCGCGCTGTGGGTGCGGCCTGCGGACCTGGTCACCGCCCCGATCATCGTGCCGATCGCGTTCGCCGTCGGGGTCATTCCGATCTCCGGCGGCCCCAGTGGATTCGCCGGTCAGACCATGGCGCTCGTCACCGCGCTCGCCGTACACGCCGGGTGGCTGTACGGCGGAACGCTCATCGCCGGGCTCATCACGACCGTGCGGAAGGTACGGCTGATGCGGCAGCGGCAACGTCAGCGCCGGATGCTGCTCGCCGCGCAGACGGCCCGGACCGCGCAGCCGCCCCGTCGCCCCCAGCGCTGAGCGGGGGCCGGGACGGGCCACACCGTCCTACGCCTTGTCCGCCGCCGCCATCGCCGCTCCCACGATGCCGGCGTTGTTCTGCAGCTCCGCAGGCACCATCTCGGCCCTTACGTGTTCGATCAGCGGCAGGAACTTGTCGGCCTTGCGGCTGACTCCGCCACCGATGATGAAGAGTTCGGGCGAGAACAGCATCTCCACGTGGGCCAGGTACTTCTGCAGCCGGTGCGCCCAGTGGTGCCAGCTCAGCTCCTCGTCCTCCTTGGCCTTGGTGGAGGCGTGCTTCTCGGCGTCGTGGCCGTTCAGCTCCAGGTGGCCCAGCTCGGTATTGGGGACGAGCTTGCCGTCGATGAAGAGGGCGCTGCCGATCCCCGTACCGAGCGTCAGCACGATGACCGTCCCCTTGCGGCCGCGGCCCGCGCCGAACGTCATCTCCGCGATGCCGGCCGCGTCGGCGTCGTTCAGAACGGTGACGGGGAGGCCGAGCCTGTCGCCGAGCAGTCCGCGGGCGTCGGTGTCGATCCAGCCCTCGTCGACATTGGCCGCGGTACGGGTGCAACCACTGGTGACGACGCCCGGGAAGGTGATGCCCACCGGACCCGACCAGTCGAAATGACCGACCACCTCGGCCACGCAACCGGCCACGTCCTGGGGCGTGGCCGGGTGCGGTGTCAGTACTTTGTGGCGCTCCTGCGCCAGGTCTCCGCGGTCCAGGTCAACGGGAGCGCCCTTGATCCCGGTTCCGCCGATGTCCACGCCGAAGATCTGCATGCAATCCACGGTACGGGCACCCGGCCCGGCCCACTTCCCGGAGCGGGAGACCATCGGCGCGAAGCCGTCACTCCCCCGCGAGTGCCGCGGCCTCGGCGCGCAGATCGCGGCGGAGCTCCTTGGGAAGCGAGAACGTGATGGACTCCTCGGCCGCCTTCACGATCTCCACGTCCTCGAAACCGCGCTCCGAGAGCCATGCCAGGACGCCGTCGACCAGGATCTCGGGAACGGACGCGCCCGAGGTGACACCGACCGTCGAGACACCCTCCAGCCAGGCCTCGTCGATCTCGTCCGCGAAGTCGACCAAATGGGCGTCATCGGCGCCGGCGCCGAGGGCGACCTCGACCAGGCGGACCGAGTTGGAGGAGTTCTTGGAGCCGACGACGATCACGAGGTCGGCGTCCGCGCCCATCTGCTTCACCGCGATCTGGCGGTTCTGCGTGGCGTAGCAGATGTCGTCGCTGGGCGGCGAGATCAGGAGCGGGAACTTCTCCTTGAGCGCACCGACCGTCTCCATCGTCTCGTCGACGGAGAGCGTGGTCTGGGAGAGCCAGACGACCTTCGACGGGTCGCGCACCTCGACAGCCGCGACGTCCTCGGGACCGTCGACCAGCGTGATGTGCTCGGGGGCCTCGCCCGAGGTGCCGATGACCTCCTCGTGGCCCTCGTGGCCGATCAGGAGGATGTCGAAGTCCTCCTGCGCGAAGCGGACGGCTTCCTTGTGGACCTTGGTGACCAGGGGGCACGTCGCGTCGATCGTGGCGAGCTTGCGCTCGGCCGCCTCCTCGTGCACGGTCGGCGCCACGCCGTGCGCGGAGAACATCACGATCGAGCCCTCGGGCACCTCCGCCGTGTCCTCGACGAAGATCGCGCCCTTTTTCTCCAGGGTCTGTACGACGTACTTGTTGTGGACGATCTCGTGGCGTACGTAGACCGGGGAGCCGTACTGCTCCAGGGCCTTCTCCACGGCGATCACGGCACGGTCCACGCCCGCGCAGTAGCCACGGGGAGCGGCGAGCAGGACGCGGCGGGGTGTCGTAGCAGTCATGCGCCCCATCGTAAGGCCGCGTCGGACGGGCGGAAGATCCACGGGGTCGCGAGACTGATCCGTACGCGATCGACGGAGGGCTCATGGCGGGGACCGGCAGCGGCGACGGAGGAAGCGGCGGGGGCACGGAGGTGCGGGGTGCGCATCAGGAGACGGGCAGGCTGCGGCGGACGCTCGGCTTCCGGGATCTGGTGGTCTACGGGCTCCTCTTCATCGCGCCGATGGCGCCCGTCGGTGTGTTCGGCACGCTCGACGCGAAATCGGGCGGTGCGGTCGCGCTGGTCTATGTCGCGGCGACCGTGGTGATGGCGTTCACGGCCTTCAGTTACGCCCAGATGGTGCGCGTCGCCCCGCTGGCGGGCTCGGTCTTCGCGTACGCGCGCAAGGGGCTCGGGGAGGGACCGGGGTTCATCGCCGGGTGGATGGCGATGCTCGACTATCTGCTGATCCCGGCGGTCGCCTATCTCTTCTCGGGAATCGCGCTGAACGCGCTCGTGCCGTCGGTGTCGCAGTGGGTGTGGACGGCGCTGGCGGTCGTCGTCACCACGCTCCTCAATCTCTGGGGCGTGCGGACCGCGGCCCGGGTCGGGTTCGCGGTGCTCGCGATGGAGATCGTGGTGCTGCTGGTGTTCCTGGTGTCGGCGGTGGTGGTTCTCGTACGGGACGGTGCGCAGCGCGGCTGGCTGACTCCGCTCACGGGCGATTCCGGTTTCTCGCTGTCGGCGGTGCTGGGGGCGGTGTCGGTGGCCGTGCTGTCGTATCTGGGCTTCGACGCGATCGCCTCGTTCGCGGAGGAGGTGACGGGGGGCTCGTCGAAGGTGGCGCGAGCGGTGCTGTTCTGTCTGGTGCTCGCGGGTGTGCTGTTCGTGGCTCAGGGGTATCTGGCGGCACTGCTGGAGCCGATGACATCGGCGGAGCTGGCCGCCGATCCGGCCACGCAGGGCTCGGCGTTCTACTACACGGTGGACACCGCGGTCGGGACCTGGCTGCACGATCTGGTAGCGGTGAGCAAGGCGATCGGGGCGGCCTTCGCGGCGCTGGCCGGGCAGGCCGCCGCCGGGCGGCTGCTGTTCGCGATGGCCAGGGAGCGGCGGCTGCCCGCGCTGCTGTCGAAGGTCGATCCGAGGTCCGGGGTGCCGCGGGTCGCGATCCTGCTGGCCGCGGTGGTGACGCTGGTGGCGGCGGTATGGGCGGCCCGGCGCGCCGACGGTCTCGACCGTTTGGTGTCGGTCGTCGACATCGGTGCGCTGACGGCGTTCGTGCTGCTGCACGCGTCGGTGGTCGGCTGGTTCGCCGTACGCCGGATGGAGGGGCCGCCGAGCTGGTGGCGACACGTGCTGGTGCCGGTGGTGGGTGCGGGCGTACTGATCGCGGTGATCGTGGAGGCGACCGCGAGCGCCCAGGTGGTGGGGGTGTGCTGGCTGGGGGTGGGGCTCGTGGTGCTGGCATTGCAATGGGGGCGACGCACGGCCTGAGGGGTTGTGTGCCGCTGATGAGGAGTGACTGCCGTCGTCGGCGCGGGAGGCGGGATGTGGCTGCCGTCGTCGGCGCGGGAGGCGGGATGTGGCTGCCGTCGTCGGCGCGGGAGGCGGGATGTGGCTGCCGTCGTCGGCGCGGGAGCGGGGAGTGGCTGCCGTCGTCGGCGCGGGAGCGGGGAGTGGCTGCCGTCGTCGGCGCGGGAGCGGGGAGTGGCTGCCGTCGTCGGCGCGGGAGCGGGGAGTGGCTGCCGTCGTCGGCGCGGGAGCGGCTGCTGGGCCGGAGCCGGGAGCCTCCGCTGTCGTCGGCCGCTGATTGTCGGTGAGGGCGGATACGCTCGCTCGCATGGCTCTCCAAACGTCCGCGGAAGCTCCGCTGCCCGTCGGTGATGTGTCGCGGCTCATCGGCGGCTGGATCGACCGGCTCGGGGCGGTCTGGGTCGAGGGGCAGATCACCCAGTTGTCGCGGCGGCCCGGCGCGGGCGTGGTGTTTCTGACGCTGCGCGACCCTTCGCAGGACATCTCGGTGAGCGTGACCTGCTTCCGCCAGGTCTTCGACCGGATCGCGGACGTGGTGACGGAGGGGGCGCGGGTCGTCGTCCTTGCCAAGCCCGAGTGGTACGCGCCGCGCGGCCAGCTGTCCCTGCGGGCCACGGAGATACGGCCGGTCGGCATCGGTGAGCTGCTGGTCCGCCTTGAGCGGCTGAAGAAGTCGCTGGCCTCGGAGGGGCTCTTCGCGCTCGACCGGAAGAAGCCGCTGCCGTTCCTGCCGCAGCTGATCGGGCTGGTCTGCGGGCGGGCCTCGGCGGCCGAGCGCGACGTCCTGGAGAACGCGCGGCGGCGGTGGCCCGCGGTGCGGTTCGAGGTACGCAACACCGCGGTGCAGGGGGTGCACGCGGTGAATCAGGTGGTGCAGGCCGTGAAGGAGCTGGACGACCTCGCGGACGTCGACGTGATCGTCGTGGCGCGGGGTGGCGGCAGCGTGGAGGACCTGCTGCCGTTCTCGGACGAGCAGCTGATCCGTACGGTCGCCGCATGCCGTACGCCGGTGGTGTCGGCGATCGGTCATGAGCCCGACTCCCCGCTGCTCGACCTGGTCGCGGACCTGCGCGCCTCCACGCCGACGGACGCCGCGAAGAAGATCGTGCCCGATGTGGGCGAGGAGCTGGACCGGGTGCAGCAGCTGCGGGACCGTGCGCTGCGGACGGTACGGGGACTGCTGGACCGGGAGGAGCGGGGGCTGGCGCACGCGCTGGGCCGGCCGTCGATGGAGCATCCCCTGCGGATGGTGGACGAGCGGGCCTCGGAGATCGACGCGCTGATCGGGCGGGGGCGGCGGGTGCTGGGGCATCTGCTGGACCGGGCGGACTCGGAGCTCGCCCACACCCGGGCGCGGGTGGTCGCGTTGTCCCCCGCGGCGACGCTGGAGCGCGGGTACGCGGTGCTGCAGCGGGCGGACGGCCATGTGGTGCGGGCTCCGGCCGACGCCGGGCCGGTGGGCGATGTCCTGCGGGCGCGGGTATCGGGGGGCGAGTTCGCGGTGCGGGTGAGCGAATGAGCGCGGGTTCGGGGGCGGAAGCCCTCGAGGGTGATGACGGACGAGGCCGAAGGCTCCTCGCGGGGCGGAACGTAGGGTGGAGCGCATGACGGACGACGGGACCACGGCCACTGGTGCCACGGGCACGCTCGGCTACGAGCAGGCCCGTGACGAGCTGATCGAGGTGGTACGCCGCCTGGAAGCGGGCGGTACGACGCTGGAGGAGTCCCTCGCGCTGTGGGAGCGGGGTGAGGAGTTGGCGAAGGTGTGCCGGCTTTGGCTCGAAGGCGCGCGCGCACGGCTGGACGCGGCCCTGGCGGGGCCTGCGGAGAACGGCGGCGAACCGGCAGCCGGCAACGACAGCGGCAACGGTAACGGCTGAGACAGCCCTGGACGGGCCCGGCCGGAACCGGGTGCCCGCGGCGGCGGTCCGGGCGGGGCGGATACGCATCGCCTCGACAAGGGCCCGCCGTGGGCCGCCCTGTGGAACGGATCACTCCGCCCTCGTTTTAGTTGAAAGTTAACCTACCTCTCCGTTACGTTGCTCGACGTTGCTTGATCCCCCTGCACGTCCGGAAGGTAATACGCACCATGTCGCTCGTTCTTGACCCCGCCGCCCAGGACCTCCTCTTCCGCGAGGCCCGCACCGCCAACACCTTCACCGACGAGCCGGTGACCGAGGAGCAGGTCCAGGCGATCTACGACCTGGTCAAGTACGGCCCCACCGCCTTCAACCAGTCGCCGCTGCGCGTGATCCTGGTCCGCTCCGACGAGGGTCGCGAGCGCCTCGTCAAGCACATGGCCGAAGGCAACCAGCCGAAGACCCGGACCGCCCCGCTCGTCGCCATCCTGGTCGCCGACAACGAGTTCCACGAGGAGCTCCCGGCTCTGCTGCCGCACTTCCCGCAGGCCAAGGACGCGTTCTTCTCCGAGCGCCCGGTCCGCGAGTCGTCCGCCGCGCTCAACGCCGCGCTGCAGGCCGCGTACTTCATCATCGGCGTCCGCGCCGCAGGTCTGGCCGCGGGCCCGATGACCGGCCTCGACGCCGCGGGCATCGAGAAGGAGTTCCTGGACGGCGACCACAAGCTGCTGATGGTCGTCAACATCGGCAAGCCGGGCGAGGACGCCTGGTTCCCGCGCCTGCCGCGTCTCGCCTACGACGAGGTCGTCACGACCGTCTGATCACCCCCCTCTGTACGGATCCGGCCCTGGAGCAGCACGCGTGC
>NZ_JBHVFF010000061.1:0-33331 GCF_042801895.1 Streptomyces sp. NPDC057543
CCCATGGACGCCGCGGCCGACTGCACAAGTACTGCGGGTGTTGCGCTCAGCCCTTGTCGGACTTGAGAGCCTCCATCGCCCGCTCGGTCACATCGGTGACCTTGCCGAGCGCCGAGATGGTGACCACCAGGTTCTGGGCCCGGTAGTAGTCGATGATCGGCTCGGTCTGCGTGTGGTAGACCTCCAGCCGAGTACGAACCGTGTCCTCGGTGTCGTCGTCACGCTGGAACAGCTCGCCGCCGCAGGTGTCGCAGACACCCTCGGTCGTCGGCGGGTTGTACGTCACGTGGAAGACGTGCGAGCCGTCGTTCCGGCAGATCCGGCGGCCGGCGATGCGCTTGACCACCTCGTCCTCGGGGACCTCCAGGTCCAGGACCGCGTCCAGCTTGGTGCCCTCGTCCTTGAGCATCACGTCAAGGGCCTCGGCCTGACCCACGTTGCGCGGGAAGCCGTCCAGCAGGAAGCCGTTCTCGGCGTCGGGCTGGGACATGCGGTCCTTGGCCATTCCAATGGTGACCTCGTCCGGTACCAACTGCCCCGCGTCCATGTAGGCGCGGGCCTGCTTGCCAAGGTCGGTGCCCTGGCTGATGTTGGCTCGGAAGAGATCGCCCGTGGAAATCTGCGGAATCGACAGGTTCTTGGCAAGGTACGCAGCCTGCGTTCCCTTGCCGGCACCGGGCGGCCCGACGAGGACGATTCGCATCAGCGGAGGAACCCTTCGTAATTGCGCTGCTGGAGCTGACTCTCGATCTGCTTCACGGTCTCCAGACCCACACCCACGATGATGAGGATGCTTGTCCCGCCGAAGGGGAAGTTCTGGTTAGCGCCGCCGAAGCCTGCCAACGCCATCGTCGGCACAAGAGCGATCAGACCCAGATACAGCGAGCCCGGCCAAGTGATCCTGTTGAGCACGTAGCTCAGGTACTCGGCAGTAGGTCGACCAGCCCGGATACCCGGGATGAAGCCACCATACTTCTTCATGTTGTCGGCGACTTCCTCGGGGTTGAACGAAATCGCCACATAGAAGAAGGCGAAGAAGACGATCAACAGGAAGTACGCCGTGATGTAGTACGGATGGTCGCCCTTGACGAAGTTGTCCTTGATCCAGGTGGCCCAACCCGCAGTGGAGTTGGAGAACTGGACGATCAGGGCCGGAATGTAGAGCAGCGAAGAAGCGAAGATGACGGGAATCACACCCGCCTGATTCACCTTCAGCGGAATGTACGTCGAGGTACCGCCGTACGACCTGCGGCCGATCATGCGCTTCGCGTACTGCACCGGGATACGGCGCTGGGCCTGCTCGACGAAGACGACGAGGCCCACCATCACGAAGCCGATCAGGATGACGGTGCCGAACTCGATCCAGCCGTCGGCCAGCTTGCCGCTGGTCTTGATGGCCCACAGGGCGCCGGGGAAGCTGGCGGCGATCGAGATGAACATCAGGATCGACATGCCGTTGCCGATGCCGCGGTCGGTGATGAGCTCACCGAGCCACATGACGGCCGCGGTGCCCGCGGTCATGGTGATCACCATGACGATGGTCGTGAAGATCGACTGGTTCGGCACGATCTGGTCAGCGACCGGGCAGCCGCTGAACAGTGCGCCACTGGTGGCGGTGGCCACCAGGCCGGTGCCCTGGAGGATGGCGAGCGCGACGGTCAGATAACGCGTGTACTGCGTGATCTTGGCCTGGCCGGACTGCCCCTCCTTCTTGAGCGCCTCGAGTCGGGGAATCACCACGGTCAGCAGCTGAAGAATGATGCTGGCCGTGATGTACGGCATGATGCCGAGCGCGAAGATCGTGATCTGCAGCAGTGCACCACCGCTGAACATGTTCACCAGGCCGAAGAGGCTGTTGTTGCCCTTGCTGGCCTGATCAACACAGGTTTGGACGTTCTCGTAGCTCACTCCCGGTACGGGGATGTGTGCCCCGAGCCGGTAGATCACGATGATGCCGAGCGTGAAGAGCAGCTTCTTGCGCAGGTCGGGCGTCTTGAACGCCCGGGCGAACGCGGTGAGCACGGTGCCTCCTGCGACCCCCGCGCAATGCGAAGAGGTGACGGTCTTGAGGATCGACGAATACGTAACAGTCAAAAGTACCCGGGCGGGTGCCCGAGCGGTTACCACACAACAACGCACGCCACCTTACCGGCGACCATGCCCACCTAGGAACGACCAACCGGGGATGCCTCACATGAGAGGCATCCCCGGTTGGATGTTCAGGCCATCGAGTCGTCTCAGACGAGCTCGGTGACGGTGCCGCCGGCGGCGGCAATCTTCTCCTTGGCGGAGCCGGAGACGGCGTCAACCGAAACCTGCAGCGCCACGGAGATCTCGCCCTGTCCGAGGACCTTGACGAGGTGGTTGTTGCGCACCGCACCCTTGGCGACCAGGTCGGCCACGGTGACCTCTCCACCCTCGGGGTAGAGCGTCGCGAGCTTGTCCAGGTTCACGACCTGGTACTCGGTGCGGAACGGGTTCTTGAAGCCCTTGAGCTTCGGGAGACGCATGTGGAGGGGCATCTGCCCACCCTCGAAGCGCTCCGGAACCTGGTAACGGGCCTTGGTGCCCTTGGTGCCACGACCGGCGGTCTTACCCTTGGACGCCTCACCACGACCCACACGGGTCTTGGCGGTCTTGGCGCCCGGGGCGGGCCGGAGGTCATGGGCCTTCAGCGGCTTGTTCTCCGCCATGTCAGTCGACCTCCTCAACCGTCACGAGGTGGCGGACGGTGTGCACCATTCCGCGGAACTCGGGGCGGTCCTCCTTGACAACCACGTCGTGCAGGCGCTTGAGCCCGAGCGAACGAAGGGTGTCGCGGTGGTTCTGCTTGCTGCCGATGTACGACTTCGTCTGCGTGATCTTGAGGCGAGCCATTACGCACCCGCTCCCGCACGCGCACGAAGCAGAGCCGCGGGGGCGACGTCCTCGAGCGGCAGACCGCGGCGGGCCGCGATCTCCTCGGGACGCTGCAGGCCCTTGAGGGCCGCCACGGTCGCGTGCACGATGTTGATCGCGTTGTCGGAGCCGAGCGACTTCGACAGGATGTCGTGAACGCCGGCGCACTCCAGAACGGCGCGCACCGGGCCACCGGCGATAACACCGGTACCGGGGGAAGCAGGCTTCAGCAGGACGACGCCCGCAGCCTTCTCGCCCTGGATCGGGTGAGGAATGGTGCCCTGGATACGCGGAACCTTGAAGAAGTTCTTCTTGGCTTCTTCCACGCCCTTGGCGATGGCCGCGGGAACTTCCTTGGCCTTGCCGTAACCGACACCGACGGTGCCGTCACCATCGCCCACCACGACCAGCGCGGTGAAGCTGAAGCGACGACCACCCTTCACAACCTTGGCGACGCGGTTGATCGCGACAACGCGCTCAACGTACGCGGTCTTCTCGGCGGCAGCTGCGCCGCCGTCACGGCCCTTCCGGTCCCGCCGCTCGCCGCCACCGGCACCGCTTCCGCGGCGCTGGGGTCCAGCCATTGGATTTACCTCTCTCTGTTACGTCCGCTGTGCGTAGGAACCGGGGCTTAGAACTTCAGCCCGGCTTCACGGGCGGCGTCAGCCAGAGCGGCAATCCGCCCGGCGTACTGGTTACCACCGCGGTCAAACACGACGGCCTCGACGCCTGCGGCCTTGGCACGCTCAGCGACCAGGGCGCCGACCTGCTTGGCCTGGGTGCTCTTGTCGCCCTCGCCACCACGGATGGAAACGTCCAGGGTCGACGCCGACGCGAGCGTGTGGCCCGCGATGTCGTCGATGACCTGAGCGACCATGTGGCGGTTGGACCGCGTCACGACCAAGCGCGGACGCTCCGGCGAACCGGAGATGTGCTTGCGGATGCGGATGTGGCGACGCTTGAGGGCGGCACGCTTGTAGGCGTCGCCCTTGGCGATCTTCACGCCGTATGCCATGGCTACTTACCAGCCTTTCCGACCTTGCGGCGGATGACCTCGCCGGCGTACTTGACGCCCTTGGCCTTGTACGGGTCAGGCTTCCGCAGCTTGCGGATCTTGGCCGCGGTCTCGCCGACCTTCTGCTTGTCGATGCCCTCGACGGAGAACTTCGTGGGGGACTCCACCTTGAAGGTGATGCCCTCCGGGGCCTCGATCAGGATCGGGTGGCTGTAGCCCAGGGCGAACTCCAGGTTGGAGCCCTTCGCCTGGACGCGGTAACCGACACCACTGATCTCGAGCGCCTTGGTGTATCCCTGGGTCACACCGGTGATCATGTTCGCCACCAGCGTGCGGGACAGGCCGTGAAGGGCCTTGTTCTGACGCTCGTCGTTCGGGCGGGTGACGCTGAGGAAGCCGTCCTCACCCTTGGTGACCTCGATCGGCGACGCGACGGTGTGCGTGAGGGTGCCCTTGGGACCCTTCACCGCGACCGTGCGGCCATCGATGGTGACGTCCACACCGGCGGGAACCTGGATGGGGAGCTTGCCGATTCGCGACATGAGCTATTCCTCCGTTCCCGACTACCAGACGTAGGCGAGGACTTCCCCACCTACGCCCTTCTTGCTGGCCTGCTGGCCGGTCAGGAGACCGTGGGACGTGGAGATGATCGCCACGCCCAGGCCGCCGAGGACCTTCGGCAGGTTGGTGGACTTTGCGTATACACGCAGACCCGGCTTCGAGATTCGCTTGATGCCGGCGATCGAGCGCTCGCGGTTCGGGCCGAACTTCAGCTCGAGGACGAGGTTCTTGCCGACCTCGGCGTCCTCGACCTTCCAGCCGGTGATGAAGCCCTCCTGCTGGAGGATCTCCGCGATGTGCGACTTGATCTTGCTGTGCGGCATCACGACGGAGTCGTGGTACGCCGAGTTCGCGTTACGCAGACGCGTGAGCATGTCTGCGATGGGATCAGTCATGGTCATGAATTGGCCTTCGGCCTCTCTCGCCGGGGTTTCCTGTATGCGCCATCCCTCTCCCCACTCAGAGGCAGGACGGGTGCGGTGCGGGGACCTACGGCGTAGTAAGTCGGTCTTGGGCGGCAGGCGCCCAACCCCACAAGCCTACGGCATGTGAGGGCGGGCTCCTGCCGACCAGATGCTTACCGAGAGCTTCCGTCAATTCCCAACGCCCGGAGGGCGAAGGAGAATTACCAGGAGCTCTTGGTCACGCCCGGCAGCTCGCCACGGTGAGCCATCTCACGAAGGCACACGCGGCACAGGCCGAACTTGCGGTAGACGGAGTGGGGCCGGCCGCAGCGCTGGCAGCGGGTGTACCCGCGAACGCCGAACTTCGGCTTACGGGCGGCCTTAGCGATCAGAGCCTTCTTCGCCACGGTCAGTTCTCCTTGAACGGGAAGCCGAGGTGACGAAGGAGGGCACGACCCTCGTCGTCATTGGTCGCCGTGGTGACCACGGTGATGTCCATGCCCCGGACCCGGTCGATCTTGTCCTGGTCGATCTCGTGGAACATGACCTGCTCCGTGAGACCGAAGGTGTAGTTGCCACGGCCGTCGAACTGCTTCGGCGACAGGCCACGGAAGTCACGGATACGCGGCAGCGCGAGCGACAGCGTACGGTCCAGGAACTCCCACATCCGGTCACCACGGAGGGTGACGTGGCAGCCGATCGGCTGGCCCTCGCGCAGCTTGAACTGCGCGATGGACTTGCGGGCCTTGGTGACGGCCGGCTTCTGGCCGGTGATCGTGGTGAGGTCGCGCACGGCGCCGTCGATCAGCTTGGAGTCGCGGGCGGCGTCGCCCACACCCATGTTGACCACGATCTTGACCAGGCCGGGGGTCTGCATGACGTTCTCGTACGAGAACTCCTCACGCAGCTTGCCGACGATTTCCTCGCGGTACTTCGTCTTCAGACGCGGAGTGGTGGTGGTAGCCATCAGATGTCCTCACCCGTCCGCTTGGCAACGCGGATCTTGTTGCCTTCGTCGTCGAAGCGGTAACCGACGCGCGTGACGACCTTGTTGCCGTCCTTCTCCACGACGAGCTGAACGTTGCTCACGTGGATCGGGGCCTCGGTCGTGACGATGCCACCGGTCTGCGAACCGCGAGCGGTCTGACCGGCCTTGGTGTGCTTCTTGACCCGGTTGACACCCTCGACGAGGACGCGGTCCTGAGCGGGGTAGGCCACGATGACCTTGCCCTGCTTGCCCTTGTCCTTACCGGTGATGACCTGAACCAGGTCGCCCTTCTTGATCTTCATGCTTACAGCACCTCCGGCGCGAGCGAGATGATCTTCATGAACTTCTTCTCGCGCAGTTCCCGGCCCACCGGGCCGAAGATGCGGGTGCCGCGGGGGTCACCGTCGTTCTTCAGAATGACGGCGGCGTTCTCGTCGAAGCGGATGTACGAGCCATCCTGACGGCGACGCTCCTTGACGGTGCGAACGATGACGGCCTTGACGACGTCACCCTTCTTCACGTTGCCACCGGGGATCGCGTCCTTGACGGTGGCGACGATGACGTCACCGATGCCCGCGTAGCGGCGACCCGAACCACCGAGAACACGGATGGTGAGGATTTCCTTCGCACCCGTGTTGTCGGCGACGCGAAGTCGCGACTCCTGCTGGATCACGTCTATCTCCTGATCGTCTGCCGGTTCCCGGCGGGGGCCACTCCGTCACCGGAGCGGGCCCCCACCGAGCCTGGCGGAACTTGCCCGAGGGGAGTGCCCCTCAGGAATTACTTGGCCTTCTCGAGGATCTCGACGATGCGCCACCGCTTCGTGGCGGACAGCGGCCGGGTCTCCATCAGGAGGACGCGGTCGCCGACGCCTGCGGCGTTCTGCTCGTCGTGCGCCTTGAGCTTGTTCGTACGGCGGATGACCTTGCCGTACAGCGCGTGCTTGACACGGTCCTCGACAGCGACGACGACGGTCTTGTCCATCTTGTCGCTGACGACCAGGCCCTCACGGGTCTTGCGGAAACCGCGGTCAGTGTTCGTCTCAGTCACAGTCTTCTCGCTCATCAGGCGCTCTCCACCGTCTCGATGCCCAGCTCGCGCTCGCGCATCAGGGTGTAGATCCGGGCGATGTCCTTACGGACGGACTTGAGCCGGCCGTGGTTCTCGAGCTGCCCCGTCGCCGCCTGGAAGCGGAGGTTGAACAGCTCTTCCTTGGCCTCGCGGAGCTTGTTGAGGAGCTCCTCGTTGCCCAGCTCGCGCAGCTCGGACGCCTTGGTACCGGCCGACATCACGACTCACCTGCCTCGCGCCGAACGATCCGGCACTTCATCGGAAGCTTGTGAGCAGCGCGGGTAAGCGCCTCACGAGCAATCTTCTCGTTCGGGTAGGACAGCTCGAACATCACCCGACCCGGCTTGACGTTCGCGATCCACCACTCGGGAGAACCCTTACCGGAACCCATGCGGGTCTCGGCCGGCTTCTTCGTCAGGGGACGGTCCGGGTAGATGTTGATCCAGACCTTGCCGCCACGCTTGATGTGGCGGGTCATCGCGATACGAGCTGCCTCGATCTGGCGGTTCGTCACGTACGCCGGGGTCAGCGCCTGGATGCCGTACTCGCCGAACGCAACCTGCGTGCCACCCTTGGACATACCGCTGCGCTTCGGGTGGTGCTGCTTGCGGTGCTTGACCCTACGGGGGATCAGCATTTCGGTCAGGCCTCCGTTCCGGTGCTCTCGGCAGCCGGAGCGGCAGCGGCGGGAGCCTCGGCCTTGGGGGCCTCGGCAGCCGGAGCCGACTGCTGCTGCGGCTTGCGACCGCGACCGCCACGCTCGCCACCGCGGCCACCACGGCCGGCCGGGCGGTCAGCGCCGCCACGGGCCGGGCGGTTGCCGGCGCGGGCAGCGGCGTTCTCGGCGCGGACCTCGGCGATGTTCTTGACGTCGCCCTTGTAGATCCAGACCTTCACACCGATGCGGCCGAAGGTCGTCTTGGCCTCGAAGAAGCCGTAGTCGACGTTCGCGCGGAGCGTGTGCAGGGGCACACGGCCCTCGCGGTAGAACTCCGAGCGGGACATCTCGGCGCCGCCGAGGCGGCCACCGCACTGGATCTTGATGCCCTTGGCGCCGGCCTTCATCGAGCTCTGCATGCTCTTGCGCATGGCACGACGGAAGGAGACGCGGGAGGAGAGCTGCTCGGCGACGGCCTGGGCCACCAGCTGAGCGTCCACCTCGGGGTTCTTGACCTCGAGGATGTTCAGCTGGACCTGCTTGCCGGTCAGCTTCTCCAGCTCGCCACGGATGCGGTCGGCCTCGGCGCCGCGGCGGCCGATGACGATGCCCGGGCGGGCGGTGTGGATGTCAACGCGGACGCGGTCGCGGGTGCGCTCGATCTCGACCTTCGAGATGCCGGCCCGCTCCATGCCCTTCGTCATCATGCGACGAATGGCGACGTCTTCCTTGACGTAGTCCTTGTACAGCTTGTCGGCGTACCAACGGGACTTGAAGTCCGTGGTGATGCCGAGCCGGAACCCGTGCGGGTTTACCTTCTGGCCCATTACCGGGTTCCTTCCTTGCTGCTGACGACCACGGTGATGTGGCTGGTCCGCTTACGGATCCGGTAGGCACGGCCCTGAGCACGCGGACGGAACCGCTTCAGGGTCGGACCCTCGTCCACGTACGCCTCGCTGATGACCAGCGAAGAGGCGTCGGTGTGGTCGTAGTTGTGTGCGGCGTTGGCAATGGCGCTGTCCAGCACCTTGCCAACCGGCACGCTCGCGGCCTGCGGGGCGAAACGCAGGACCGCCTGAGCCTCCGTGGCATCCATGCCACGGATGAGGTCCACCACGCGGCGGGCCTTCATGGGCGTGACGCGGATGTACCGCGCCTGGGCCCTGGCTTCCATGGTTGTCCCTTCGGTGTAAGTCATAGTCGTTTCCACCCCGCGGTTAGCGGCGCTTCGACTTCCGGTCGTCCTTGACGTGGCCGCGGAAGGTGCGAGTCGGCGAGAACTCGCCGAGCTTGTGGCCGACCATCGACTCGGTGACGAACACCGGGACGTGGATCTTGCCGTTGTGCACCGCGATGGTGTGACCCAGCATGGCCGGGACGATCATCGAGCGACGGGACCAGGTCTTGATGACGTTCTTGGTGCCTGCCTCGTTCTGTACGTCCACCTTCTTGATGAGGTGGCCGTCGACGAAGGGCCCCTTCTTGAGACTGCGCGGCATCTAAACCCGCTCCTAGCGCTTCTTGTTCGTCTTGCGGCGGCGGACGATGTACTTGCTCGATGCCTTCTTCGGCGAGCGAGTACGACCCTCCTTCTGACCCCACGGCGAGACCGGGTGGCGACCACCGGAGGTCTTGCCCTCACCACCACCGTGCGGGTGGTCAACCGGGTTCATCGCGACACCGCGGACGGTCGGGCGGACGCCCTTCCAGCGCATGCGGCCGGCCTTGCCCCAGTTGATGTTCGACTGCTCGGCGTTGCCGACCTCGCCGATCGTGGCGCGGCAGCGGGCGTCGACCAGGCGGATCTCACCCGACGGCATACGAAGGTGGGCCATGGTGCCCTCCTTCGCCAGCAGCTGCACGGAGGCACCCGCGGAACGGGCGAACTTCGCGCCGCCGCCGGGCCGCAGCTCGATGGCGTGAATGGTCGTACCGACCGGGATGTTGCGCAGCGCCAGGTTGTTGCCGGGCTTGATGTCGGCGGCCGGGCCGTTCTCGACACGGTCGCCCTGCGTCAGGCCACGCGGCGCGATGATGTAGCGCTTCTCGCCGTCCGCGTAGTGCAGGAGCGCGATGCGCGCGGTGCGGTTCGGGTCGTACTCGATGTGCGCGACCTTGGCCGGCACGCCGTCCTTGTCGTGACGACGGAAGTCGATCACTCGGTAGGCGCGCTTGTGGCCACCGCCCTGGTGGCGAACGGTCACACGACCGGCGTTGTTACGGCCGCCCTTGCTGTGCAGGGGGCGGACCAGCGACTTCTCCGGCGTGGACCGCGTGATCTCGACAAAGTCGGCGACGCTGGAGCCACGACGGCCCGGGGTCGTCGGCTTGTACTTGCGGATACCCATTTCTCAGTCCTCGTCCGATTCCGGACGACTCGACCTCCGTCAGGAGGTCGGGCCGCCGAAGATGTCGATACGGTCGCCCTCGGCGAGGGTCACGATGGCGCGCTTGGTGTCAGCGCGCTTGCCGAAACCGGTCTTGGTGCGCTTGCGCTTACCCTGCCGGTTGATCGTGTTGACCCCGGTGACCTTGACCGAGAAGACCGCTTCCACGGCCTGCTTGATCTGGGTCTTGTTGGAGCCGGGCGCGACGATGAACGTGTACTTGTTCTCGTCGAGCAGCGCGTAGCTCTTCTCGGAAACAACCGGCTTGACGAGAACGTCGCGCGGGTCCGAGTAGGTCTTGCTGGTAACGGTCGCCTCGCTCATCAGGCGTCGCTCCCTTCGGTCTCAGCGGTCTGGGGGCCAGACACGAAGGACTCGAAGGCGGCCTGGGTGAAGACCACGTCGTCAGAGACGATCACGTCGTACGTGTTCAGCTGGCCCGGCTCCAGGATGTGCACCTGGGGCAGGTTGCGGGCGGACAGCCACGCGGCCTCGTCGGCGCGGTCGACGACCAGGAGCAGGTTCTTGCGCTCCGAGATCTTGCCGAACAGCGTCTTGGCGGCCTTCGTGGACACCGCACCGTCGACCACGCCGGTGACGACGTGGATACGGGAGTGACGGGCCCGGTCCGAGAGGGCACCGCGCAGGGCGGCGGCCTTCATCTTCTTCGGGGTCCGCTGCGAGTAGTCACGCGGCTGCGGGCCGTGGACGACGCCACCGCCGGCGAACTGCGGCGCACGGGTCGAACCCTGGCGCGCGCGGCCGGTGCCCTTCTGGCGGTACGGCTTGCGGCCACCGCCACGGACTTCGCCGCGGGTCTTGGTCTTGTGCGTGCCCTGACGGGCAGCTGCCAGCTGCGCGACAACGACCTGGTGGATCAGCGGAACGCTGGTCTTGGCGTCGAAGATCTCCGCGGGGAGCTCGACGGTACCGGCCTTGTCGCCTGCCGGCGAAAGGATGTCAATGGTGCTCATTACCTCAAGCCCCCTTGGCCGCGGTACGGACCAGGACGAGGCCGCCGTTCGGACCGGGGACCGCGCCCTTGATGAGGAGCAGACCCTTCTCCGCGTCAACCGCGTGGATGGTCAGGTTCTGGGTGGTGACACGCTCGTTGCCCATGCGACCCGCCATGCGCATGCCCTTGAAGACACGGCCGGGGGTGGCACAGCCACCGATGGAGCCGGGCATGCGGTGCACACGGTGGGCACCGTGGGACGCCTTGCCGCCCTTGAAGTTGTGACGCTTCATGACACCGGCGAAGCCCTTGCCCTTGCTCTTGCCCGTGACGTCGACCTTGACGCCGGACTCGAACACCTCGGCGGTGACCTCCTGGCCCAGCGTGTACTCGCCGGCGTCAGGGGTGCGGAGCTCCACCAGGTGGCGGCGCGGGGTCACGTCGGCCTTGGCGAAGTGGCCCTTGAGGGGCTTGTTCACCTTGCGCGGGTCGATCTCGCCGAAGGCGAGCTGAACCGACTCGTAACCGTCGCGGTCGTTGGTGCGGACCTGGGTGACGACACAGGGCCCGGCCTTGACGACGGTCACCGGGACGACCCGGTTGTTCTCGTCCCAGACCTGGGTCATGCCGAGCTTCTCGCCCAGGACGCCCTTAATGTTCTTAGCCATCTCGCGCGTCACCTCAGAGCTTGATCTCGATGTCGACGCCCGCCGGCAGGTCGAGACGCATCAGCGAGTCAACCGTCTTCGGCGTGGGGTCGAGGATGTCGATGAGGCGCTTGTGCGTGCGCATCTCGAAGTGCTCGCGCGAGTCCTTGTACTTGTGCGGCGACTTGATGACGCAGTACACGTTCTTCTCAGTGGGCAGCGGCACCGGGCCCGCGACCGACGCACCAGTGCGGGTCACCGTCTCGACGATCTTCTTCGCCGAGGAATCGATGACCTCGTGGTCGTAGGCCTTGAGCCGGATGCGGATCTTCTGTCCCGCCATGGCTACTAGTAGTCCTGTCTCTCGTAACGCTCTGGAACCCGAGGGCTCTGGTAACTCCGTCTCCGACCCACGCGGTCGGGCGTGTCGCATCCCCTCTACGTAGATCTCCCGAAGGATTTCCCAACCAAGGGGGTGCGGGCCCGAGGACCGCGAGACCGGGGGCGGAACACCCACCGGGTGCCTGGCCGGTGCCCCACTGACGCTTCCCGGAAGATTCCCGTACGTCCGACCCGCAGGGGGTCGACGAGTACTGTGGGACTCGCTTCCGGTCCTCCCGGCGGGAGGCGCGCAGCATTGACACTCAACCGAGCAACCTGAGCAGTGTGCCATACGGGGCGCGAGCCTGGCCAATCGGGCGGAGGATCTTACCCCGCGCGTTCCATCGGTCAAACGCGGGCGCGCAACCGGAGCCGTGCCGGGCGCCGTTTCTCCCCGTAATCCGGTCGAGCGTCCCGCACCCCCGCCCCTACAGTGACCGGCCGGGCACGCCGTCGTCATCAGGGGCTTCACATCATGCGTTCGCACTATCCGCGCACCGCGCATCTGCCCTGGTCCCCGGGGGCCACCTCGGACGACGTACGGATCGCGGACCTCTCCGCGCTGACCGGCCGCGAGGTCGTCGTCACCGAGAAGCTGGACGGCGAGAACACCACGCTCTACGCCGACGGCCTCCACGCCCGCTCGCTCGATTCCGCCCACCACCCCTCGCGGGGCTGGGTGAAGGCGCTCCAGGGCCGGATCGGGGCCCGTATCCCCGCAGGGTGGCGAGTGTGCGGGGAGAACATGTTCGCGCGCCATTCGATCCCGTACGACGGCCTGGAGGGCTACTTCTACGGCTTCTCCGTCTGGGACGGCGAGTACTGCCTGGACTGGGACCGGACCGTGGTGTTCCTGCGCGGTCTGGGGATACCGGCGGCGCCGGTGCTGTGGCGCGGGGTGTTCGACGCGCGGGCCGAGAAGGCGCTGCGGGCGCTGAAGCCGGACACCGGGCGGCAGGAGGGTTACGTCGTCCGGCCCGTGGACGGCTTCGGCGCACCGGAGTTCGGGCGGGTGGTGGCGAAGTGGGTGCGGCCCGGCCATGTACGGACCGGCACCCACTGGATGCACGCCGCCGTGGTGGAGAACGGGCTCGGCCCGGCCGCCGCCCTGTGGGCCGTACGGTCCGGGGCGCCGGTCGACGCCGCGGCGCTCGCCGAAGCGACCGGGACGGCGGCGGGGGACGCCGGGGCCGCCGCCGCGATGGGCGATGTCCTCGACAGCTTGGGCCGTACGGGTGACGACCGGCTGACCGGGGTGCTGGCCGCGCTGCTGCACCGGTCCCGCCGCACCGAACTGGCGCCCGTGCTGGCGGAGACGCTGGGGATGCCGCTCGCGCGACGCGTCGCGGATCTCGTGGGACTGCACCCGGCGCTGCACCGCCCGTACCCGGACGAGGAGCGCCGGACCGGCCTCGTCCGGATGTCGTTCGCCGCCGATCTGCCGCTGCTGCACGCGCTGGCCGCCACGGTCGCGGAGACCGGTGCGGCGCGCGACCAAGTGGAGTGGTCGTCGCTGTACGCGCAGGAGGTACGGGAGCCGGACGGGCTGCGCGAGGCGTTCGCGGACCTGGAGCCGGACGCCGCCGACCGCTGCTGGGCCCAGGCCCGGGAGGTGTACGCCCAGGGCCGGGTCGCCACCGCCGAGGAGGCCGTCGCCGCGACGTGGCGGTGGCGCACCGGCGAGTTCCCGCGCCTGGTGCATCTGGTGGGCCCCTCCGGCAGCGGCAAGAGCACCTTCGCGCGCGGACTGCCGGGCGTCGACACGTACCTCTCGCTCGACGATCTGCGGCTCGCCCGGGGAGCGCGCGCCGACCAGAAGGCCAACGGGGAGGTGCTGCGTGAGGGGCTCGGCCGACTGGACGCGGCACTCGCCGCGGGCGACACCGTCGTCTGGGACGCCACCTCGCTCAACGCGCACCAGCGCTCCCTGGTGCACGCGGTCGCCCGGCGCAGGGACGCGCTGCTCACCCACGCGGTGGCCCTGGTCGACGAGGCGGAGCTGCTCCGCCGCAACGAGCGCCGCACCCACCCGGTGCCCCCGGAAGTGCTGGCCTCGCAGCTGCACCGGTTCGTGCCCCCGTATCCCGGTCAGGCACACCGCACCTGGTACATCGGCGCGAGCGGAACCGTGGAGGACAAGGCGTAGATGCGTACCAGCGAGGAGATCTACCACCGGGTCCGCTGGGACGCCCGGTTCGACCCGGCGCGCTTCGTGATGGGCGTGGCGCAGCGCGGAACCGTCCCCAAGCGGGTGCCGCTGCCCCGGTTCACGCCCGGCGGGGAGATTCCCTGGCATCGGGTGCTGTTCTTCGAGGCGGACGGTGAGGTGGTGTGGGACCGGTCCTCGGGCGTGGACCGGATCGACGCGACGGACGCCGGACGGGTACGTGTCCCGCGCCGGCTGCCGTCCCCGTACTTCGTCTCCCGTACGCCGCACGCGTTCTCGGCGCCGGAGGCCGCCTGGACGCCCGTACCGCAGGACCTGCCGCCGACGGCTCGCCCCGCGGCCCTCACGCTGCTGACCTGGAACACCCTCTGGGACCGCTACGACAGCGACCGCATCGACACCGCCCGGCGCCGGCCCCTCCTCCTCGACGCCCTGCGTGCGGCGGAAGCGGATGTCATCGCCCTCCAGGAGGCCGAACCCGCCCTGCTCGGCCTGCTGTTGTCGACGCCGTGGATCCGCGAGAGCTATACCTTCTGGGCCGGTCCGGCCGGCCGGGAAGTCGCGGACTGCGGTCTGCTGCTGCTCAGCAGGCTCCCCGTGCGGGAGGCGGGCCTGCATGTCCTCGGCCCGCACAAGGCGGTCGCCGCCGTGGTCGTGGAGACCGCAAAAGGGCCGGTCACGGTCGCGGTCACCCACCTCAGCAGCGACCACTCGCCGGACGGCGCCGCCCGGCGCGATGCCGAACTGGCCGATCTCGCAACGGGGTTGGCCGCGATCGAGGGCGATGTGGCACTGCTCGGCGACTTCAATGACGGCAGCGACACCCCCCAGGACCGGCTGGGGATGCCGGATGCCTGGAGCCTGGTGCACGGCGCGGACGACCGGACGCCGACCTTCGATCCGTCCGTCAACCCGCTGGCCGCCGTCTCCTCGCTGACGGGGCGGGTGTCCCGCCTGGACCGGGTGCTGATCCGCTCGGAGCGGCTGCGCCCCGCGTCGGCGACGCTGCTGGGCGAGGTGGCCACGCCGGACGGGCTGTACGTCTCGGACCACTTCGGGGTACGGGTGGAGCTGGCCGGGGCCACGGCGGCGGAGACGGAGACGGACGACGAAGGCACCGCGGCGGCGGATCTCGTACACCGGGTGGCCGCCGCCCTGCCAGGCGGCCGCGTCCACCTGGTCGGCTCGCGGCGGATGGGCTGTGCGCTGCCCGGCGCCGATGTGGACCTGGTCGCGGCGCTGCCCGGTGACGGGGATCTGCCGGGGGTACGGGAGCGGCTGGCCGCCGCCCTGCCCGGCGCCGTCGACCTGCGCGAGGTGACCGGTGCGCGCGTACCCGGTCTGCGTTTCCGCCTGGACGGGCTCCGGGTGGACCTGGTGACCGTCGCGACCGGTGCCCTCTCCCCGGACGTGGCGGTCGGCCGCCGCGCCGAACTGGGCGGGGCGGCGGCCGTGGCACTCAGCGCGGTGAGCGACGCCGATGCCGTGCTCGCGGCGGCGGACCCGCACCGGGCCGCGTTCACCCGCCTCGCGCGCGAGGTGAAGGCGTGGGCGCGGGCGCGTGGTCTGGACTCCGCCCCGTGCGGTGGACTGCCCGGCCTCGCCTGGTCCGTGCTGGCGGCCCGTACCGCCAACGAGGCCGGTCGGCTGCCGCCGCTCCCCCTGCTCCGGCACTTCTTCGCGACGTGGGCCGCATGGGACTGGAACCGGCCGGTCGGCTCCGGGGACGCGGGCGGGCTCCCCCTCGCCGTGCTGACCCCGACCGCCCCGGTCCGCTCCTGCACCTCGCAGGTCTCCCCCGCGGGCCGCGACCTCGTCGCCGAGGAGCTCTTCCGTGCCTGGGAGATCCTGGAGTCCACCGCCGACACCGCGCCCGTACCGCACGCCCTGCTCTGCGCCCCGCCGCCGCTGGGTCTGCGGCACGCCGCCTGGGCGGTCGTCTCCGTACGGCGGGGCGCGGACGAGGGGCGGCTGCGCGGGCGGCTCCTGGCCCTGCTCGACGCCCTGGCTCAGGCGGGCTCCCCGGACGCCCACGCCTGGCCCCGCCCGTTCGCCGCCGACGCCTCGCACGTCCAGTACGCCATCGGCCTCGGCCGCACTCCGCCCGACGAGGCCCGGCTCGCGGAGATCGGCGCCCGGCTGCTGCACGGCATCCCGGAAGCGGACCTGCGCCGGACGAACCGGGGCGGGGTACCGGAGCTGCGGTGACGGAAAGGACCGTCCGCCCGGCCGTGCTCCGGGGCAGCGCCGCACGCGCGCCCCACGAACGGCACGGGTGCACCGAGGAACGGCCGGACCCGATCGACGTGTTCATGGTGCGCGCGCCCGCACGCTGGGCCGTTCGGGTGCATGTCGCACACCCGCAGAAACCCGGGCAACCCGCCCCGGGCAATCTCCGTCTATCCCCCCGCAGCAGCGGCTCGACTCCCGCCGCCTGCACGGACTCGGCACGCAGCGCAGGCCGCACAGCCGCCCGCTGCGAGGTAAGTGGACGGAGCACGGTGTGACGGACGAACCTGCGCTGCGCGCATCTCGCACGGGGGTGCCGCGGCGCACCCTGATGACGGCGGCGGCCGGGGCAATGAGCCTGGCCTCCCTCAGCGCCTGCACCGCGCCCTCGCCGCCCCGCCGTAGCGACCCCACCGCGGACCCGATGGCCGGCCTGCCGATCAGCACCTCGCACCCGGCCCTGCTGATGCAGATCCTCGCCCACCCGGACGACGACCTGTACTTCATGAACCCGGACACCCAGCAGGCCTTCTACGGCGGGACGCCGCTGGTCTGCGTCTACCTGACCGGCGGCGAGGCCACCGGCATCAATCGCATGCCCGGCCGGCCCCTGCCCACCCCCGACAAGGCCGCGTACTCCTCCTCCCGTCACCAGGGGCTCCGCCAGGCGTACGCGACGCTGCTCGGACTCGGCCGGTTCACGGAATGGCAGAAGTCCGTCATCGCTCTGCACGGCAACCACCGGGCCGAGATCAACCGCCTCGGCAACGCCGGCCGCAAGGTCGAGCTGATCTTCATCAACACCGCCATGCACACCACGTACGGGCGTCTCGGGCTGCCCAGCCTCTGGCAGGACCGGCGGCTCGTCCTGCCCACCGTCGTCGCCGACAACTCGCCGCTGCAGCAGGTGGGCTCGTACACGTACGACGGACTGATCGACGTCCTGGTCGGGCTGTTCGACCGGTACCGGCCCAGCGTCGTGCACACCATGGACCCGGACCCCGACATCCAGCACAGCAGTGAGCTCGTCCGGCGACGGGACAGCGAGCAGAAGGGCTACTCCGACCATCCCGACCACACCGCGACCGCGCTGTTCACCTGGACGGCGCTGATCCGCTGGGTGGCGCGGGCCACCCGCGGCGGCGACGGGGTGCCGCGCTTCGCCACCACGGCGTTCCGGGGCTACTACAACCGGCACTGGCCCAAGAATCTGCCGCCCGCCGTGCTGGCGGAGAAGGCGTCGCTCCTGGTGGCGTACGGGGGGTCGGCCGACTGGCACTGCGGCAACCCGGCGGGCTGCGGTGACTACGGCGTCGGCGGCAACCGGCCGCTGACCAACCGGAAGGGCTGGGTACGGTCCACCCATTACCGCTACCCGGGTCCCCGCCCGGCCGTCACCACCGACCCGGACGGCCGGCTCGTCGCGTACGGGGTGCTGGGGCTGCGGGCGGTCCGTTGGCGCGAGAACGCGCCGGGCAGCGCGACGTGGGACTCCCCGGACGACCTCGGCGGCGGTCCGCTCGCATCGGTCCTTGGCTGCGCGACCCTGCCGGACGGGCGGCAGTTGCTCTTCGGGCTGCGGTTCGCCGCGCTCGGCGGGCGCGGGGCGGACAACGAGCGCGAGATCGTCGCGCTGGAGCAGCGCTCCCCCGGCGGCGGCTTCCGTGCCTGGCAGGGGCTGGGCAACCCGGTGCGGGATCACGACGGCGGACGCCGGATCGGCGTCCCGGTCGCGGTAGCCGCCCCCGACGGACGGGTCCACCTCTTCGTACGGAACGCGGAGAAGGGCCTCAGCACCCGGGTCCGGGACACGGCGGGCCGGTGGAGCGGTTGGCGGGACACGGGCGGCGGCGAGATCCAGGACGGGCTGAATGCCGTGGTGGACGACGCCGGGTGCGTCCATGTCTTCGCGGCGGGCCGGTTCGCGGTGCATCACTGGACGCAGGACGCGCCCGGCGACCAGGTCACCGCGCGCACCCGGATCAGCGGGGTGCCGGTGCCCGGGGACGGCCCGGCCGCACTGCCCGGGGCGGACGGGACCGTCGAGCTGTTCTACCGCGCGGCGGCGAAGGCCGCTCTGACGACCGTACGGACCGGGGAGACGGCGGCGGAGACCGGCATCGACGGCTACGGGCGGCTGATCGAGGACCGGGTGGGCTTCCACGGCTACGGGCCGGTGTCCGCCGCGGGGTCGCCGGGCGGTCCAGTGCTGCTCGGCCGCACCGAGAAGGGCCTGATCCAGCTCCGTACCGCGCAGGGGGTCTCCGTACGCGAGCACGGGCCGGTGGCGCTGGACGGGCCCGCACTGCACGTCGGGAAGGACGGGCGGCCGACGGCGGCGGCCGTGGGCCCCGACGCCCTGCCCTGGCTCTGGCGCCCCGGTCCGGCCTGAGGACACAGGTGGGCAGATGCCGGAGGGCCGCGGCTGACATCCTTTGATCATGATCAAGGTGCTGATCGCCGAGGACATGACGGTCGTAAGGGAGGGATTGGTCTCCGTGCTGGCACGCGAGCCCGGTATCGATGTCGTGGCCCAGGCCGCCCGCGGCGACGAGGTGTTCCCGGCCGCTCTGGCCACCCGGCCCGACGTGGCGGTGCTGGATGTCGCCATGCCCGGCCAGGACGGCATCCTCACAGCACATCAACTCGCCGAACGACTGCCGACATGCCGCACCCTCATCCTGACCGTGCTCGACCGGCCAGGACATCTGCGGGCGGCCAGGGAAGCGGGCGCCGTCGGCTACCTGCTGAAGTCGGCCTCGGCCAGGCAGGTACTGGCCGCGATCCGCACGGTGGCGACGGGCGGTACGGCGTACGACCCCGGTCTGCTCGCCGAGGAGCACCACGCCGGCGCCTCTCCCCTCACCCCACGCGAGACCGACATCCTGCGCCTGGCCGCCCAGGGCATGGGCGCCGCCGAGACGGCGGCCGAGCTGTTCCTCTCCATACGCACCGTCCGCAACCACCTCTCCCTCGCCACGGGCAAGCTGCACGCGCGCACCCTCGTCGACGCGGTGCGCATCGGGGAACGGCACGGATGGATATGACGTCCCTGTCCGGAATCTCGCAGTACCCGGCACCCGGTACCCGCCGGCCCACTGCCCGCGAGCGCTCCCGCCCGGATCTCGCCGAGCCACGATGTCGTCCCCGTCCGCCAGCGGGAGGGCGAGCATCACGTCGCCGTGGACACCGGCCCGGGAACCTTCTGGCTGTTCGGCTGGACAGCCGAGGCCGACAACCCCGACGGCTACCGGCAGCACGCACCGCACTGCCGGTAGCCGCCAAACGTGCTCAGGAAGAAGGTGCTTCATACGCGTGACACGCGACCTGGCGGTCAATCGCCTCGGCAGACATCGGGCCGTCGTTCGTCCAGAACTGCCCTTCGGGCAGCTGGGCCGATGTGACCTCGGGGACAGAGAAGGCAACTCCTGGTCCGCCGGAGGACTCAGCGATCGTGAAGGATACGTCCAGTTCCTCCGGCAGGCTGTGGGGCTGTGCAGCCGGCCCCGACCGCAGAAACTCCTCGGCGTCCCAGAGCGTCACCTCGCCGCGTCGGCCCGCCACGCTCCTGGGAGCGGACGCCTGCCACAGCAGTCGCTCGGCTGCGTTGTCGAACACCTGGACCTTCTCCACCGCCTCGCCCGGGCAAGTCGGGGCTTTGACCGTGATGCGGGACCCGTCGATTCGGACACCGACCAGTTGAGGTTCCGGGTCGGACATCATGAAGACGCCGATCACCCACAGGCCGACTGCCGCCAAGAACGCCAGACATGCAACGCCGAGCAGCGCGAACGGCCACCAAGGCCGCCTTGAGGACTGATTCAGCACCCGTACCCCATTTCTCTCACCGTCGGCTCTGCCGAGGCCGGTGGTGTCTGATGCTCCCGAGGGCCTATCGCGCGAGTTTCCCTCTTCACCGTCTTGCGCGGGGACTTGACGGCTCGCCACACCTGGCGACCGTTTCTGTACCTGGAGAAGGTGGATCTGACGGTCGACCGCCAGATCCACCGGTTCCCCATCATTTAATGACGTATAGCTCCCTTTCGATCGTCGACGGGATACTTACTCACGGGCCGTCTTTGCGCTCCCCTGCCTCGCGTCTGCGCTTCAGCCCCTCGCGGATCTCACCGATCGCGCCCACCGAGATCGCGACACCGAGTGCCAGTTCCAGCACGCCCCATATCAGCGACCAGCCAGAATCTTTGATTCTGCTGATCCCGCTTCCCAGCATGGAGGGGACGAAAACCAGGAGAAACGTCAACTTGTATCGGTGCATCGGTCCTTCTTTTCGCGAGCTGAACGGAGGTCACCGACAGCTGGACTTTCCTGTGTACTTCCTGCAGACCGAGCGACGGCCGTCGTTCGTCAATGAGTCATTCCAGTCATTCCGGAATCGGCGATTGGCGTTCCAGTTCCGGAAATCGCTCACCGCGGTCTGCACGCCCCAGCCCGCCCCGGCGCAGGTGACGAACCTGCCGCCAGATTTGAAACACCGCCGCGCCGTCGAGCGAGGACTCTTCGCAGCGCGCCACACATTACGGATCGTCTTCACCCGGCCGAAGGGCGCAACGAGCGCTGCCGAGCTGATCGCGAACTTCCCGGACCAGTAAATCGACCGCCAGTTGGGGTTGCGGCCGGTTCGGTGCATCTTGTTGGTGAATCGGTTCCACTGCTTCTTCGCCCAGCTCCATCTTCCGTCGAGGTCGAACTGGTTCACCGGGTCGGCGTGTGTGTATTCGTAGGCATTCGCATTGCCCCCGTACACCGGGTCGGGCGACAGGAACCGCCCGGTGACCGGGTTGTAGAGGCGCACGCCCATCAACGTCAGCCCGGTGAGCGTCTCCGCCGAGCGCTGCTTGCCGCCGAGCCAGCCGTAGCGCATCGGCAGCTGACCGGCCCGCGGATTGCCGTACTCGTCGCTGTCGAACGCGACGATGTCGTCCCCCTCCGCGAGCGGGAGGGCGAGCATCACGTCACCGTGGATGTTGGTGAGTTGCAGTACGGCGCCACCGGCCGACCCCGTCGTCGCGGCGAGGTCACCCGACGCGGACTCGACATTGCGGCTCACCGCGCCGCTCGCTCCCGCGGCCGTGTCCTCCTCCGTCCAGCGCGGGCTGTCCCCGTCGCCGTCGTAGTGGTTGCGCTTGGACGTCGACCGGGTCCAGGTGCCGTCGATGTCGGTCTCGACGGTCCAGGCACGGAAGCGGCGCGCCGCGTCCAGCGTCCAGGTCTGACGCTGATCGTCCGTGGTCTGGGTGTGGACCAGATCGTTGGCGTAGTACGCCAAGGACGAGCCCGGCAGAGTCGTGGTGCGGCCGAACGCGTCGTACGCGTACCCCGTGTCGACGAGCCGGTCGCCGCTGTCATAGGCGTGCGACGTCGTCGTGACCGCGCCCGTGCTCGTGCAGTCGGCGCCCTCCGGCGCGGCGGACGACGTCAGCCGAGTGCGGTTGGTGCGCTTGTCGAAGGTGTAGGCGCGGCGCGTGCACACCTCGCCCACCGTGTCGTCGACCGACGTCAGCCGGCCCGCCTTGTCGTACGCGTACTCCTGCGCCGACCAGCCGGTGTGCGACGTGACCTGCCCGTGGACGGACTCGGAGACCATGTCCGAAGCCACCATTACGCCGTCACCGTCCCGCGTGTAGGTGCGGCCCACCGTAGTGCCGGTGGTGTCCTGGTCGACGGTGAGGGTGTAGCCGCCGGGCAGCTGCTCGGTGGCTACCCCGCCGTCCGCGTCGTACGCGGTCGTGAAGGCGCCCGCCACCGAGTCCACCGTCTTCGTGGCCAGGCCGCGCGGCTCGGCACTGTGGTCGTAGGTGTACGTCACCGTCGAGGGGACGGAGTCCGTAACCTTCGTGCGGCGGCCGAGCAGGTCGTACTCGGTGGTGGTCATACCCCCGTCCGCGTCCGTGTAGGACACCTCACGGCCCAGTTCGTCGAACGCCTTGGTGATCGTGCCGCCGGTCGTGGAGACCGTGCGGACCACCTGACCGGTCTTCGGGTCGTACTCGGTCGTGGCATCCGGCACCGCTGCCCCGACGCCGCCCGTCGTCGCCGTCCTGAGGGCACGCCCGGCGTCGTCGTACGTGGTCGTCGTGGTGCGGGTGACGCCGTTCGCGGTCTCGGTCGCCTTGGCCGGCGTCCCGTGCCAGCCGTACTCGGTGGTGGTCACCGGCAGGCCGCTCGGGTTGCTGCCGCCTCCCGTGACTGCCCCGGCGGGTCCGGTGGAGCAGACCAGGTCCGCCCACTCGGGGCGACCCGCGCAGGCTCCGGTGCCGGTCGCCGACCAGTACGTCGTGACGCGCGTGGCCGCGTCGGTGCCGGTGGCACCGGGCAGCAGTTCCTTGGTGATACGGCCCTGGGTGTCGTACTCCTTGGCGGTGGTCAGGGCGAGGCCGGACGGGTCGGTGATCGTCTTCGTCGGCAGGCCCTTGCCCCAGTCGTAGACCGTCTGGGTCACCCGCTGCTCGGCGTGGATCGCCGGGAAGTCCAGGAGCTGGGCTCCGGTGACGACCTTGGTGATCTGGTTCTCCACCGTCGCCGTTCCGTCGGTGGGACGGCCCTCGTCGTAGGTGTTCTTCGTCCAGGTGCGGGCCACCACGGACTCACCTGCCGGAAGCGTGGTCGAACCGGCGGTGACGGACGTGGTCAGGTCGACGCGGCGGGCCGGGCCGAACTCCTCCATTTCCTTGGTGCCCTTGTCGTCGTAGACGGTGCGGGTGGCGAGCAGTTCGGCGCGCGCCGCCGAGGACAGTCCGTCGAGTCCGAGGCCGGCCAGGGTCTCCTTCGCCGCCGCTGTCCTGCCCACGGCGATCTCCCGGTTGCGGGCGGTCAGCTCGCGCACGGTGTTGCCGTACTGGTCGTAATCGGTGGCGGACAGATGGCCGCCGGGCTGCGCGGTGTTGACCTGACGGCCCGAGGCGTCGGTGTAGGTGACGGCGGCCCGCTTGTAGTCGCCCGCGCCGAGCCCCGAGCCCGCGTGGGAGGCGGGGACTGCGTCGGCGGGGAAGACGGCGGTCGCGTCGGTCGGTGCCGCGCCCTGGCCCCAGGCCGCGGTGTCCGAGGCGCCCAGCGCGTACGGGGCCTTGGTTCCGCTCAGCGGCACGTCGTAGACGAGGCTGGTGGTCGCCGTGCCCTCGGGCGTGGCGGTCGTGCCCGGCTTGAGGGCGGCACGCGACACCTTCAGGAGCATGCCGTCACCGGCGGTCGCGGCGTTGCCGGCCTTGCCGTACGTCATGGTCCACGGCAGCTCGCCCGGCGGCGTCACCTGGGTGATCCGGCCTGCGTCGTCGTACGCGTACTCCGTCTTCAGAGCGGGCGAGATCTGCGGGTGCCAGGCCTGCCGCAGCCGGCCCGCGCTGTCGTAGGCGAACGTCTGCACGGCCTTCGCGGTGGCCGCCGACGCGCCCGGCGCCGTTGCCCAGAGCCGGATCTCACGCAGCTGGTCCTTGAAGTCGCCCGGCGCACTCCCTGTGGCGGTGGTGGACGTCGCGTAGACGAACTCCAGCGAACGACAGCCCTTGGTGGACGGGGTCGCGGTGCAGGTGCTCGCGGAGACGGCCGTCGTGGGCGCGATGATGCGCGACGGTCGGACCAGCTTGTCGGTTCCGACGGTCAGCATCTCGGAGACCACGGTGGTGGTGGAGTTGGCGAGGCCGTCCACGGCGGAGGAGGCGACCTGCCAGGTGGTGGCGCCCGGCGGCTTGGTGAAGACCGTGACCGTGCCTTCGGTGTCCTTCAGCGTGAACGACCCGGTCAGCGAACCGGTCAGGGTGAACTCATCGGCTCCGGGCTCCGGCTTCCAGCCGCCGTTGCTGAGCTTGGTGAAGCCCAACTCCTCGCCGTCGACGTCCACCAGGGCAACCGAGGTCGTGGTGGACTGCTTGAGGTACGACCAGTCGGACTCGGTCAGCTCCGCGACCGTGCCCGCGCTCCACTCCTTGCCGTAGACCGGGAACTGCCCGCTCTGCTTCGCCCCGGCATCGGGCTTCCGCGAGGAGGCGGTGCGCGTGACGGACAGGTCGTAGGCGGAGGCGTCGGTCTCGGAGAGGGTGAAGTCGCCGGTCAGCAGGTTCACCGCGCCGGGACCCACCGACTCGTTTGGCGCGGTCCCCGCGTTGCGGTCGACCGTCACGGTCGCCACCGGGGAGTAGCGGGTCACGGAGCCGTCCGTGAAGGCGGCCCGGACGTCGACCGGGCCGTCCTCGGCGAGGCTGTCCGTGATGTTCCACGTCAGCTTCGGCGGGCTGCCGACGGTGGTGGCCAACGGCCAGCCGGTCACCTTCGATCCGTCGGCGTCCTTGGTGACGGCGGCGGAGGGAACGTTGGACCAGGTGTCCGTCTCTCCCCGTCGGTACTGGTACGTGACACCGGTGTAGGTGGGCTTGCCCTTCGCACCGAGGCTCAGCCGCCGGGCCGGCCGGTCGCCGTCACGAGGCGTCAGAAGGGCCGCGCCCTCCCCGACGCCGAACTCGTACGCGGTGGTGGCGTTGGACAGATTGCCGCCCGAGTCGATCGTCCGCGCGTACAGGGTGTGCCAGCCGTCGCCCGGCTTGAGGGTGACGGTCAGCGGGATGCCGCCGCTGCCCTTGACCGTGTCGTCGATCCGCTTCGGGGTGGCCGGGTCGTTCAGACCGTACAGATACCCCTGGCCGTCGGTGGAGGTGGTGGAGAAGGTGCACTGGGCACCGTCGGCGTTCTTCTCCGTCCAGGTGTCCTTGGTGTACGGGACACAACTGACGCCGGGCGCGGCGGGCTTCGCCGTGTTCAGCACGAAGGTGGTGTAGCCGGTCCACGCCCCGTACAGCGAGCCGTCGTAGCCCCGCACCCGGTAGCGCAGGTGCGAGCCGGACGGGAAGGCGTTCGCCGCCGGGACCGTGATCTTCGCGGTTCCGCCGGAGGCGACCCCGGCACTCGTGGCGGTGTACGCGTAACCGGCCCCGTCGGTGTACTGGGGGTCCGGGGTGATCTCGAACTGCGCCTTGACCGTGTCGCCGTCCGCGTCGGTCACCTTGGCCGAGAGCTGCGGGGTGAGGGAGGTAACGTACCGCTTGCCGTTGTAGGCGTTCACCTGCGACGGCGCGATGGCCACCGACGTCGGCTTCGCCGGGTACGAGTTGTACTTCACGGTGAGGTGCGGTTCCACCGCGTTGTCACCGGTGGCGTATTTGGACGAGCGGTAGCGGCGCCAGGTGGAGGAGTCCGTCTCGGTGACACCACGCACCTGCACACCGTAGTTGGCTGCCCCGTCCGCCCACGCCTGCACGATGCCCGCGACGTTGAAATTGACGGTGCCCGCCGGGCAGGCCGACGAGAATCCGAGCGCCTTGGTGCTGATGACCGCCCCGGTCGCGGTGGTGGACGGCTGGGCTCCCCAGGTCAGTCCGGAGTTCGTCCACGACGAGGTGACCCGGCGTATCTGCGTACCGGAGCCACTGGTGGCGCAGGTCGCGGACCAGTACGAGTACAGCGACAGGTTCGCCGAAAGGATCTTCTGCCCACCGAACTTGGCGACGTCGAACTTCAGGTACGACCGCGCCTTCGTCGAACCGGCGTCGTACGTCCCGGACTTCAGCTCCTTGGACGACGACTGCGAGTCGGGGTAGTTGGTCGCCACCCAGGTGTCGGTGGACGCCGCCAGTGTCGAGGTCGGGTCGACGGTCACGGGGTAGGTGAGCCCGGCCGTCCGGAAGTACTCCGGGTCGGGCTTGAGCACCAGCGTCTGCGCGCCGTCCTTCTCCGTCTCGATGCTGGTGTCCACCTGGGCGAGATGCCGGGACTCGCCAGACGCGGGATCGGTGGACGAGTCCCACATCACCGGCGCCGGCGCCTCGGCGGTCAGCTTCCCCGCCGCGTCCTTGAGCAGCAGCCGTCCGGTCTCGTCGTCCCTGAACAGCACAAGGCCCTTCAGCCGCATTGGAATCCGGTAGACGGGTGGTTGCTCCGGTGCCTTGTCGAGGACCACGTTCTGCTCGAACCCGTCGGCCAGTGCCCGTACCGTCAGGGTCTGGCTGCCGCCCAGGTCGTAGGAGGCGGTGTCACCGTCGACCTCGGCCTTGGGCAACGGCTCCTGCCAGCCCATGCCGAACGACTTCGCGCCGCGCTCGACGGAGGCCAGCAAGCCGGGCTCGGTGGCCCCTCCGCCGGTCACCGTGATGTCGGCGAGCGCCGTACGCGGCTCGTAGTCCCGGCCGACCCGCTCCAGGTCGGTGTCGATGTCGGCCCACGCACCATTGCTCTCGCGCATGCGTACCGGTGCCTGGAACAGCTCGGCCGACAGGCTCCCGTCCGGCTCCGCGTACGTGGTCGAGGTCTCGGTCCGCTCGGACAGGACCTCCACGCGGTTGCCCGAGAGCCGGGCCGCTACCCGCGCCGCGTTCACGTCGGCAGCTTCGGTGACCTTCTTCCTGGGCGCGGGGGTGGTGCGGGACAGTGCCTCCCCCCTACCGGCGGGCAGACCGACGGCATCGCGGGTCGTGGCCGCGGTGACGGCCGCCTCCACGACCAGCAGGCCCGCCAGGGTCAGGGCGATCCGGGGCAGGACCCGTCTCTTCCTGGCCGCATTCGGGGCTCTTTTCGTGTTCCACTCGATTTTCACCGGAGGTGACTCCCTCGTCCGACGATCACAACGCCGACGAGTCAAATCTCCGCACCACGGGTAGTGAAGTGATCACGTCACGAATACGGCTTCGCATCCGGATCACCACAGCCCATGGCGAACCGGGCCTCGTGACGGCCCTCGGTGGACAGGCCATGCGCCGCACCCGGCCTTCCTCCCGGGGGTAATCCACCTAGGATTTCTCGGCGTCGGTCGCCGGACAGCCGTACAACCCTCCGTACCCCTCCCCAGTCGTGGAAGTCGATGCTCCGTTTCCGTCGCCCCCTCGCTCGCCACGCCCTCACCGCAGGCCCCGCACTTGTTCTCCTGGTCGGCGGCACCGTCGCGCTGCTCGCACTGGACCTCGTCACGCTCCCGCTGAGCCGCCGGTCGGCCGTGACCGCGCTGATCCTGCTGATCCTTCTACCCGCCGTGCTCCTCGGGCAGTACGCGCCCCCGCCGTACCGTCTGCGCTACCGCTTCCGATGGGCCCTCCTGGTCCTCCAGGCCCTGCTCACCTACGGACCGGTGCTGCTGCTCAAGCTGCCCTGGCTGAGCCTGCTGGGGTTCCTGGCCGGGGCCGTCCTGCTGACCGTTCCACGCCCCGCTTCCGTGCTCGTCGCGGTGGCGGTCTGTGCCAGCGGGCCGCTCCTGGTCAGCGGTCTTGAGTTCGAGAACCGCAGCGGCCTCGGCGTCCTGCTCGCCACCCTGACCACAGCAGGCAGTGTCTACGGCATCGCCCAGCTCGCCCTGTTCGTCGCCCGGCTGCACGCCGCTCAGAACCACGCCGCCCACGCGGCCGTACAGACCGAACGCGACCGGATCGCCGGCGACCTGCACGACGTCATCGGCTCGGCGCTCACCCTGATCGCGAACCGCGCCTCCCTGGGCACGGAGGACGAGGAGTCCGCCGCCGTCCTCGACGAGATCGCCGCCATCGCGCGCCGCACCCTCGCCGAGGTCCGAGCCGTCTCCCGCGACAACGTCACCCTGTCGCTGGCCACGGAGCTCGCCCAGGCGGCGCAGGTCCTCGCCACCGCCGGGATCACCGTGCGCAGCGACATCGCGCCGTTCACCGCCGATGATCTGCCCCGGGCCGTCGACCACTGTCTCGCCGTGGTCGCGCGGGAGGCCGTCGCCAATGTCCTGCATCACTCCCGCGCCGCCCACTGCTCGATCTCCCTGAGCATCGTCCACAAGGCAGCCACCGGCCGGTCCGTCGAATTCTCCGTAGGCAACGACGCCCCCGACTCCCCCGGTACGGCCGCTCCGGGAACCGGCCTCACCGGCCTCACCGCCCGCGCCGCCGCACTCGGCGGAACCGTGACCGCCGAGCGGCCGTCACCGGGACACTTCCGTCTGCTGGTGCGGCTGCCACTGCCGAGCGGCAACCGGACCACGGGCCCGACCCGGCCCCGGACACACCACGGGGCCCCGCACCTCAACGCGACACCGTGGGCCGACGCGGGACCCGCATGACGTCGGACAACGCCGAAGGACCCCGGTCCACCGCTCGCGCGGCGGGCCGGGGCCCTTCTCGGTGCTCTGTGCGGAGCAACCAGGTCAGACAGTCAGGTAATTACTTGACGATCTTGGTGACCTGGCCGGCGCCCACGGTCCGGCCACCCTCACGGATGGCGAACTTGAGGCCCTCTTCCATGGCGACCGGCTGGATCAGCGCGACGTTCATGACGGTGTTGTCGCCCGGCATGACCATCTCGGTGCCCTCGGGAAGGGTCACAACGCCCGTCACGTCCGTGGTACGGAAGTAGAACTGCGGGCGGTAGTTGTTGAAGAAGGGGGTGTGACGGCCACCCTCGTCCTTCGACAGGATGTAGGCCTGGGCCTCGAACTCGGTGTGCGGCGTGACCGAACCGGGCTTGATGATGACCTGGCCGCGCTCGACGTCCTCGCGCTTGATGCCACGGAGGAGCAGACCGACGTTCTCACCGGCCTGGCCCTCGTCGAGCAGCTTGCGGAACATCTCGATGCCGGTGACCGTGGTGGTGGTCTTCTCGGTCTTGATACCGACGATGTCGACGGTCTCGTTGACCTTCAGGACACCACGCTCGATACGACCGGTGACGACGGTGCCACGACCGGTGATCGTGAAGACGTCCTCGATCGGCATCAGGAACGGCTTGTCGACGTCACGCTCGGGCTGCGGGATCGCCTCGTCGACGGCCTTCATCAGGTCGAGGACGGACTGGCCCCACTCCTTGTCGCCCTCGAGCGCCTTGAGCGCCGAGACCTTGACGACGGGAACGTCGTCGCCCGGGAACTCGTACTCGGAGAGGAGCTCACGGACCTCGAGCTCGACGAGCTCCAGGATCTCCTCGTCGTCCACCATGTCGGCCTTGTTCAGGGCGACGACGATGTACGGAACGCCGACCTGGCGGGCCAGGAGCACGTGCTCCTTGGTCTGCGGCATCGGGCCGTCGGTGGCGGCGACCACGAGGATGGCGCCGTCCATCTGCGCCGCACCCGTGATCATGTTCTTGATGTAGTCCGCGTGACCCGGGCAGTCGACGTGCGCGTAGTGACGCGACTCCGTCTGGTACTCGACGTGCGCGATCGAGATGGTGATACCGCGCTGGCGCTCCTCGGGAGCCTTGTCGATCTGGTCGAAGGCCGAGGCCTCGTTCAGGTCCGGGTACGCGTCGTGCAGCACCTTGGTAATGGCGGCCGTGAGGGTCGTCTTACCGTGGTCGATGTGACCGATGGTGCCGATGTTGACGTGCGGCTTAGTCCGCTCGAACTTCGCCTTCGCCACTGGGTCCTCCTGTGGAGTGGTTCTGTACGCCTTGCTTCATCGGCGCCAGGTGATCTTTGCTGGGATGCCGGTGCCGGGGGCATTCACCGCATTGCTTGCGCTCCGCGACGAATGCCCCCCTGGCTCCGGTGACAAGCCTAAAGCGTGAGCTCGGGAGAGTTACTCGCCCTTGGCCTTCGCGATGATCTCCTCGGCGACGTTCCGCGGAACCTCGGCGTAGGAGTCGAACTGCATCGAGTAGCTTGCGCGACCCGAGGTCTTGCTGCGGAGGTCTCCGACGTAGCCGAACATCTCCGAAAGGGGCACGAGGCCCTTCACGACGCGAGCGCCGCTGCGCTCCTCCATGGCCTGGATCTGGCCACGGCGGGAGTTGATGTCACCGATGACATCGCCCATGTAGTCCTCGGGCGTGGTGACCTCGATGGCCATCATCGGCTCGAGGAGCACGGGGGATGCCTTGCGGGCACCCTCCTTGAACGCCTGCGAACCGGCGATCTTGAACGCCAGCTCGGAGGAGTCGACCTCGTGGTAGCCACCGTCGAGAAGGATGACGCGGACGCCCACCATCTCGTAGCCGGCCAGGATGCCGAACTGCATGGCTTCCTGAGCACCCGCGTCCACCGAGGGGATGTACTCACGGGGGATGCGGCCACCGGTGACCTTGTTGACGAACTCGTACGAGGTCTCGCCGCCCTCGATGGGCTCGATCGCGATCTGCACCTTGGCGAACTGACCGGTACCACCGGTCTGCTTCTTGTGGGTGTAGTCGATGCGCTCGACGGCCTTGCGGATCGTCTCGCGGTACGCGACCTGGGGCTTGCCGACGTTGGCCTCGACGCGGAACTCGCGCTTCATGCGGTCGACGAGCACCTCGAGGTGAAGCTCGCCCATACCACCGATGATGGTCTGGCCGGTCTCCTCGTCCGAGTGCACCTGGAAGGAGGGGTCCTCCTCCGAGAGACGCTGGATGGCGACACCCAGCTTCTCCTGGTCGCCCTTGGACTTGGGCTCGATGGCGACCTGGATGACCGGCGCCGGGAAGTCCATGGACTCCAGAATCACCGGGTTCTTGTCGTCGCACAGCGTCTCACCGGTGGTGGTCTGCTTGAGACCCATGACGGCGATGATGTCGCCCGCGCCCACCGACTCGATCTCCTCACGCTTGTTCGCGTGCATGCGGTAGATCTTGCCGATGCGCTCCTTCTTGCCCTTGACGGAGTTCAGCACCGCGGTGCCGGACTCCAGGCGGCCCGAGTAGACCCGGACGAAGGTGAGCTTGCCGAGGTGCGGGTCGCTCATGATCTTGAACGCCAGCGCCGCGAGCGGCTCCTCGTCGGACGGCTTGCGCTTGACGACCTCCTCCGGGTCCTTGACGCCGTGGCCCTCGATGGCCTCGACGTCCAGGGGGGAGGGGAGGTAGCGCACGACGGCGTCGAGCAGGGGCTGGACGCCCTTGTTCTTGAACGCGGTGCCGCAGAACACGGGGGTGACGGTGGTCTCGCCACCCTTGCCCGAGTTGATGGTGATGCGACGAATGCCCTCGTAGAGCTGCTCCACGGTGGGCTCGACGCCCTCCAGGTAGAGCTCCATGAGCGCCTCGTCGTTCTCCGCGGAAGCTTCGAGGAGCTTGCCGCGCCACTCATCGGCAGCCTCGGCCAGGTTGGCCGGGATGTCGACGATGTCGTACGCCTCGCCCTTGGTCGCCTCGGCGGGGTAGACGAACGCCTTCATCGTCACGAGGTCGACGACGCCCGTGAAGTCGGCCTCGGCACCGATGGGGAGCTGCATGACGATCGGGGTCGCGCCGAGGCGGTCCGTGATCATGGTGACGCAGCGGAAGAAGTCGGCACCGGTGCGGTCGAGCTTGTTGACGAAGCAGATACGCGGCACGCCGTAGCGGTCCGCCTGACGCCAGACGGTCTCGGACTGCGGCTCGACGCCCGCCACACCGTCGAACACGGTGACGGCACCGTCGAGGACGCGGAGCGAACGCTCCACCTCGACGGTGAAGTCCACGTGACCCGGGGTGTCGATGATGTTGATGGTGTGGTCAACATCATTGAGCGGCCAGTGGCAGGTCGTCGCGGCGGACGTGATCGTGATGCCGCGCTCCTGCTCCTGCTCCATCCAGTCCATCGTGGCAGCGCCGTCGTGGACTTCACCGATCTTGTACGAAACGCCGGTGTAGAACAGGATCCGCTCGGTGGTGGTCGTCTTGCCCGCGTCGATGTGGGCCATGATCCCGATATTGCGGACCTTGGCCAGGTCAAGCGAAGTGGTGGCCATAAGGCTCAATCTTCTCTCGGTCTCGATGTGGGTAGCGACTACCAGCGGTAGTGCGCGAAGGCCTTGTTGGACTCGGCCATCTTGTGGGTGTCCTCGCGCTTCTTGACGGCAGCGCCAAGACCGTTGGAGGCGTCGAGCAGCTCGTTCATGAGGCGCTCGGTCATGGTCTTCTCGCGACGGGCGCGGGAGTAACCCACGAGCCAGCGCAGCGCGAGGGTGGAGGCGCGACCGGGCTTGACCTCGATCGGCACCTGGTAGGTGGCGCCACCGACACGGCGGGACTTGACCTCGAGCGAGGGCTTGACGTTCTCAAGCGCGCGCTTCAGCGTGATGACCGGGTCGTTGCCGGTCTTCTCGCGGAGGCCTTCCATGGCGCCGTACACGATCCGCTCGGCAGTGGAACGCTTGCCGTTGAGCAGGATCTTGTTGATCAGCGAGGTGACAAGAGGAGAACCGTAGACCGGGTCGATGATGACCGGGCGCTTCGGGGCGGGGCCCTTACGAGGCATTCTTACTTCTCCTTCTTGGCGCCGTAGCGGCTGCGGGCCTGCTTGCGGTTCTTGACACCCTGGGTGTCGAGCGAGCCGCGGATGATCTTGTAACGAACACCCGGCAGGTCCTTCACACGGCCACCACGCACGAGCACGATGGAGTGCTCCTGCAGGTTGTGTCCCTCACCCGGGATGTAGGCCGTGACCTCGATACCGGAGGTCAGACGCACACGCGCGACCTTACGGAGTGCCGAGTTCGGCTTCTTCGGGGTGGTCGTGAACACACGCGTGCAGACGCCGCGGCGCTGGGGCGAACCCTCGAGTGCGGGCGTCTTGTTCTTCTCGACCTTGTCCTGCCGGCCCTTCCGGACCAGCTGCTGGATCGTAGGCACTACTTCTCCGGTTTCTGTGTGCCGTTCGTGAAACTAACCTGGAACGTCACCGACCCACGCGGTCGGGTGTGTCGAATGCTGCGGGCTCCTGCCGCAAGGCAGAAGGGAGCGCAGATTGCGGTGGCCACTGACGGACTCGCCATGCGGTTGAGGACACGCACACGAGCCCAGGCACACCCCAGGCACAAGGTCTGAGCGTACCTACCTCGTCGACTCCGGTCAAAACAAATGCTGTCCACCGGGACACGCCGTCACGGGTGCCCGGCTTGTCCCGACCCGTATGCGTAGGCTCCGCAACCCCGCACGACCCCGCACAGAGCTCCCAGTGGCCACTCAAGGCCCTCCTCGGGCCCCGCCCGGCATGCGGACCCGGCCACGGCCGTGACGTATCACACGCCGGAGGGCGGCCACCCCGTACACAACGGGGTGGC